>JANOXW010000366.1:0-14336 GCA_031418635.1 Acidobacteriota bacterium | reverse complement strand
CCGTATTATGATAAACGCATCGGACTTTATCCGGTTGGACGAATTACGACAAAAATAATCGAAAGGTAAAAGTTATGAGCGCAGTTTTAGAAAGTAATCAATCAACAGTTTTGCCGCCAAGACGCAAAAAAGAGATTTTTTATCCCGAATCACACGAGGAAGATATGGGCGAATCGAGTATTCATTACAAATTAATTTCGTATTTTTTCAACGCACTTCAAGTTTTTTTTAGCAATCAATCAAACACTTTTGTTGCCGCTAATATGAATCTTTACTACCGCCAAGGAACTCCGCGCAACTATTACACGCCTGATGTGATGGTTACTTTCGGTATTCCCGATTATGACAGAACGGTTTATAAACTATGGGAAGAAAAACAGTTTCCGCAGGTAGTATTTGAAGTTGCTTCAAATACTACCTGGAAAACCGACATAAGCGATAAAGTTGAAGATTACGGACGTTTAGGCGCGGAAGAATATTATTTGCTCGACCCTGAAAACGCGTATTTGCCATTGCCCTTGATGGCTTATCGGCGGGATGAAACGGGCAGATTGCGCCTTGTTTTGACAGAAAATAATCGTGTTCTTTCGCCGCGTTTGAATTTAGAAATTGTCTGGGAAAACGAGAGATTTCGACTTTTCGACCCGACCAATCAAGAGTTTTTATTGACCACCGAAGAACTCCAAGCGGAATTGGAAAAATTGCGAAAACAATTAAATTAAACTTTATGAGTGAAGAAAAAATCGAAGAACTAGACGCGAAAGACATTTCCACCGAATTGCGTTCGATTCGTGAAATCGTCAAAGATTTGTCAAAGCCGGTCGCCAAACGCCATCTACGAAGGCGCAAGCAAGGCGGCAAGGAAATTTTCTACATCGCTTGGCACGACGCGATAAAATATCTCGACCATTACGCTTCGGGTTGGAATTATGAAATCCGTTCGATAAATTCCATCGGCGGCAAACTCATTTTAACCGTGCGTTTGTCTGTTCCCTGTTCGGAAGGCATCGTCTATCGGGAAGCCACCGGACAAGAGGACGAAGACCTCGAAACTTACGGCAATTCGTCAAGCAATTCCGAAAGCATGGCTTTGCGTCGCGCCGCTTCAAAATTCGGATTAGGATTGTATCTTTACGATCAAAATAAATAGATTCAAAGTTTAAAAGTGAAATCGGAATTATCAAACACTAACTTTATCAAGGCGTGAAAATTGCGACATTCTTACTTTCTAAACTCTTTCACTCTTTCACTTTTATCCTTTTTCACCTTTAAATTTCACCTTATAAATTATTTAATGACAAATATTGTTTATTTATGCTAACCTAGCCTGTAGTCTTTTTTCAAGACTGCTCCTGTCCAACGCCCACAATCTTAAATTAACTAAAATTCAATAATGGAAAAGCTAAACGAATATCTGCAAACTCTGCTGTCAACGTGCAGTTACGAACTGCATCTCGAACCCAATAAAACGCCGTATTTAACTGCTGAAAACGGCACTACTGAAGTTGCCAATTCGCCGATTTTAGGCACACAAATCAGTATGCTGGTTTTCCCTTTGATTCCTTTCGAGGTAAGACAGGAACTGCCGAATAAGGCTGAAGTTGAATTTGTTCATAATAATAATTTGGGTAATTTCAATTTTTTAATCAAGAAATCGCCCGCCGGATTTAACGTAACAATTCGTCCGCTACTTGATGATTTGACGCAAGAATCGGTTTCGCTGTTTGAGAAAATGGTGGAAACATCGTTTGATAAATCGTCGGAATTGGCTATTTTACCGACCATCAATGACTCCGCGCCGACAATGGTAGCTACTTTTTCCAACACGATTGAGCAAGAAGAAGGTGTTCCTGTCACAAAACCGCAAAATTTTTCCTTTGAAGAAGTTTCGACACCGACAGAAGTTGAAGATTTATCAGCGACGGAGATTGAAATTGAATCCGATTATCAAACCGATGATTTTAGTATTTCACAATCGGCGATAGAAATTCTTCCGGTTAACTCGCCTGAATTTTCAACCGTCTTTTCCGACACATCAACTTACGATCCGCCAATGCGCCCTCAAGAATATGAATCGCTAACCGAACCGCAGAGCTTTAAACCAGACAATTACGTTGTTAAAAAAACTCCTGTTACTTCAATCCCGCAATCATCTATGCCGGTTTCGGTCAATTATCATCCGCAAACACGACGACGAATGGACGCACTTTTTCACAAAATGTCGGAAGTTGATGCATCGGATTTGCATTTGAGCGTTTCGATGCCGCCGATGATTCGCCGCGACGGGAAAATGCAAAAACTGGAATGCGACGAACAAATATTCACGCCGGAAACGATGAAAGAATTACTCAACTCGATTATTCCGCCCAAAAATCAGGAAGAATTCGAGAATCGGCACGACACTGATTTTGCTTACGAAATCGAAGGTTTAGCGCGTTTTCGGGCAAATGTTTTTATGGATCGAAAAGGAATGGGCGGAGTTTTCCGCATTATTCCGACGAAAATTTTAACTGCCCAACAACTCGGACTTGCGCCGGCGATTATGAATCTTTGCGAACTTTCAAAAGGTTTAGTCGTCGTTACAGGTCCAACCGGCTCAGGTAAATCCACGACATTGTGCGCGATGGTTGATTCGATCAATAAAAACCGCGAAGACCACATTATTACGATTGAAGACCCGATAGAATTTACGCACGAAAATCAAAAATGTCTGGTCAATCAACGCGAAGTTCACAATCATACCGATAGTTTTAAAAACGCGCTTCGTGCGGCTTTACGCGAAGACCCGGACATTTTGTTGGTCGGTGAAATGCGCGACCTCGAAACGATTTCGATTGCTATTGAAACTGCCGAAACCGGACATCTCGTTTTCGGCACCCTGCACACGACAACCGCGCCTTCGACGATTGATCGCATCATTGACCAATTTCCGGCTGACCGCCAGCAACAAATCCGCGTGATGCTTTCCGAATCGTTAAAAGGCGTTATCGCGCAAACTCTGGTATCGAAAAAAGGCGGCGGATGAGTTGCCGCACTCGAAGTTTTAATCGTTACGCCAGCGATTTCCAATCTAATCCGCGAAGGCAAAACATTTCAAATCCAGTCCGCGATGCAAACCGGCAAAGCCAATGGAATGGTTATGCTCAACGACGCGCTGTTCGATTTAGTCAAAAAAGGTTTGGTTGAACCGAAAGACGCATACATCAAAGCCGTTGATAAAACAAATTTTGAAGCGTTGCTAAGTCGAAACGGCATAAAAATTTGATTCAATTTGTTGTAAAAGCCAAAAAGTCTGTCAAAACTATGACCGATAAAATCGTCGAAGCATTTCTTTGGCGATTGCGTAAAAACCCGGCGATTATTCGCTACGTTCCAAAGAAAATCAATTATTCACGCGCCCGACAACGAACTTTTCATAACTTGCCATCGAAGCAAAAGCCGATTTTATCGTCAGCCGCGATAATGATGTGCTTTGGTTGATGCCCGATTATACTGTTGCGGTCAAGGAAGTTCGAGAAAGATTTAAATCTTTAAAAATTATTGCGCCAATGGAATTTCTGAAAATTTTCGAGAACAGAATTTGTCTTTAAACTCTTGGGTGGTTGTCTATAATCTACCATTTCCAATAATAAAATTGCTCAAAATTGTTTCTCTTTTCAACGATTTTAGCGTAATATATCGCCATCAAACACTTTTTCTTAATAGATATGACTCCAAATTCAAATAATGTTTCTTTGATTCGCGGACTCGGACTTGTGGCGGCGGTTTCGATTATTATCGGGAATGTCATCGGGACGGGCGTTTTTCTAAAGGCGCGAGTGATGACTTGTAACGTCGGAAGCCCGACTTGGGTAATTATTGCGTGGGTGGCGGCGGGCGTTTTGTCGTTGGCGGGCGCGTTGACTTATGCCGAACTTTCCGCAATGAAACCGCAAGCGGGCGGCGAATATGTTTTTTTGCGCGATGCTTACGGGCGCGTTTGGAGTTTTCTGTATGGCTGGATGCAGATTTTTATTTCTAAAACAGGATCGCAAGCAGCGGTTGCCGTTGCTTTTGCCGTCTTTTTGAACGATTTTCTTGGCGGAAAGCTAAAGCAAACCGTCTTTCAAACCAACGCTTTAGGCTTTGATTACGAATTGACTTCGTTACAATTGGTTGCCGTGATGATGATTGTCATAATCACGACAATAAACTGCGCGTCGGTTTCACTCGGTGGACAAATCGCCACATTTCTGACGGTTGTCAAAATCGCGCTTGTGCTTTTGATTGGAGTTGGAGCGTTTTTATTGGCTGACGGAAATTTCGCTCATTTCGGGATGTTAAATGACGGCGGAACTTGTGAAGACGTTGCCACATCGGTCAGATATGGCGTGGCGGGAACCTCGTTTGCGGCGGGTTTTGGCGCGGCGATGCTTGGCGCACTTTGGGGTTATGACGGCTGGAATAATCTGACTTTGATTGGCGGTGAAGTCAAAAATCCACAGCGCAATATTCCGTTGGCACTTATCGGCGGCACAATTGCGATAATTTTGCTGTATGTTTTCGTCAACATCGCTTATTTTTATGTGCTTGATCCGACACAGATTGCTTCGGTTTCCAAAAATTCGTCCGTCGCACAGGTCGTCGCGTTCAAATTTATGGGCGCGGGCGCATTGGTTTTGATGGCGACGGGTTTGATGGCTTCATCAATCGGCACACTTCACACTTCGATTTTGACAGGTGCGCGTGTGCCGTATGCGATGGCAAAAGACGGCGTGATGTTTAAATCAATGGGAACATTGTCAGCGACGCACGTTCCCGTTGTAGCGTTAATCGTGCAGGGAATTTGGGCTTGTTTGTTGGCTTTGTCGGGTTCGTTTGACACTTTGACCGATTACGTCATTTTCGGTTCGTGGATATTTTATGCGTTTGTTACGGCTTCGGTTTTTGTCTTTCGCAGTAAATATCCCGACGCGGAACGTCCGTATAAAACTTTCGGCTATCCGATTGTGCCGATTTTGTTCATATTAGTCGCGGGTTGGCTGTTGATAAATACGATTTCGTCAAATCCGATGCGGTCATTTATCGGAATTTTCTTGATTTTGATAGGCTTGCCCGTTTATTATTATTTGACCAAAGAAAACAACAAGGAAATTTAAAAAGATGTCAACAATCGAGCGAAGAAGCGGCGGAGACCGTCGAAATAATGAAAGATTTAGCGTCAATATTGAAGTTGAATGGGAAGGTCTTGTCGGCAGAAAAGCGGGAACAATCAGCGACATCAGCGTTAACGGTTGTTTCGTGCTGTGTTCGGGCGATGTCCAAGATAGTGAAAACGTCAAGATTTTCTTTCCCTTGACCGACGGAAGAACCATTCAATTTTGGGGCGAAGTCGCCAACCACGCCCTTGAAATCGGCTTTGCCATGCGCTTTATCGAACTTTCCGACGCGCAAAAAGATTTTCTCGAAAAATTTGTTGACACGCTTCGGGAAGATTGAAAAAGTTGACAATTTTCCATAGTTTGGATTTGTATTGATTACGGAATCGAAATCGTCCCTGTCAAATCTCTTGCTTTGGAAATGTCAACAGGTGTGTCTTACTTTGAACAATTTGTCTGGGACTTGGAAAGTCGTGGCACGGCAGACATTGATATTCCTGTTTTGATTTTGGGCATTGATGCTTAAAAGATTTTCTATTTCAATTTTCTACTAAATTATTTAGTGCTTCTTTGGCAATTTCTCTATCGTCAAAATGAAATTTTTCGCCGCCGACGATTTGATAAGTTTCGTGTCCTTTGCCCGCGATTAGCACCACATCGCCTTGTTTTGCTTTGGCAATGGCTTGGTGAATCGCTTCGCGTCGGTCTGAAATTATTTGATATTGACAATCGGTTTGCTTTAATCCGGCTTCGATTTCCGCGAGAATTTTTAAAGGATTTTCGGTGCGCGGATTGTCTGATGTGATAATGACAAAATCGCTATAATTTCCCGCGACTTCGCCCATCGGGGCGCGTTTCGTTTTATCGCGGTCGCCGCCGCAACCGAAAACTGTGATGATTTTGCCGCTTGTTAAATCACGCGCCGTCTGCAAAGTGTTCAGAAGCGCGTCGTCCGAATGTGCGTAGTCAACGACAACCGCAAAATCGCCATCGTGCGGAACACGCTCAAAACGTCCGGGCGCACCGACACAAGTTTGCAAACCTTCGCCGATTTTATCCAAATTGTAACCGAGTTCAAGTCCCGTCGCTGTCGCCGAAAGCATATTATAAACGTGCGGTTTGCCAACCAACGGCGATGTAATGGCAATTTCGCCGTTTGGAGTTTTGAGTAAAAAAGATGTGCCTTTTATCAAAGAAACTTCGATATTTTCCGCCGTCAAATCCGCCGCATTGTTTTGTGCGAAAGTAACAACTCGCTGATTGTTTGCCTTTAACTCATTCGCCAATTTCGCGCCCCAAACGTCGTCAATATTGATAACGCTTGAGAAAGGTTTTTCGCCTAAACGTCCATCAAAAAGTTGCTTTTTCGCGTCGTAATAGTTTTCCATCGTCAAATGATAATCGAGATGATCGCGTGTCAGATTGGTAAAAACGGCGACTTTGAATCGCAAAGCGTCGCAACGATGTAGGTCAATCGCTTGCGAAGAAGTTTCCATCACTGCCATTTGACAATTTTCTTCGACGGCTTGACGCAAAAATCTATTGGTGTCCGACGCTTCGGGCGTAGTTCGCACGGCAGGTTCACTTTTTTCACCGATGCGATATTCAACCGTTGTTAGCATCGCGCCTTTTTCACCGTTGGCTTCGGCGAGTGCGAAAATCAAATAAGTCGTTGTCGTTTTGCCGTTTGTTCCTGTGATGCCGACGAGTTTTAGTTCGTGTGAAGGATTTCCGTTAATGATGGCAGCAGCTTGGGCAAGCGCGGTTCGTGCGTCAGCAACTTTTAGCCACACGCCCTGAAAATCGTCGGGCGCGTCGAGTTCGGAAATAATTCCACTCGCGCCGCGCCGCATCACGTCCGTTACAAAGCGATGACCGTCAACCGTCAAACCGCGCACGGCGACAAATAGCGCATCTTTGC
The DNA here is from genome assembly GCA_031418635.1 of Acidobacteriota bacterium. GTDB lineage: Bacteria > Acidobacteriota > Blastocatellia > Pyrinomonadales > Pyrinomonadaceae. The sequence continues at coordinate 7,277 of JANOXW010000366.1, read as the reverse complement.
CCGCTTGCCGCGAATCGTGCGTTACGTCCGTTATTATCGTTTCCGCGTCGCCGTAAAGTTTCGCATTTAAGTTTTTGGCTATTTCCTGAAGTGTCGCGCCTTGTTTAATCAAGTTTGTTTCCTCGAAAAGTTTGATAAATTCTGTTTGAGATTATACGATATAGATAGACGTTTGCACGAATATAAAGTTGAGGAATAAAAAAATGAATTGGACAAAAATTATTCTTATCGCCGTCGGTATATTTATCTTGGTAATGCTCGGTTTTTCGCTCATCGGCTTTATTTACAGCGCGTTGTGGTATCTGTTTTGGATTGGCGCAATCGCTTTGGCGGGAACTGTCGGTTACAAAATGCTCAAAAAAACTGAAACAAAACAACTAGAAGACAGAGAACCGATTGGCATTAGCGAATTAAATAATGCGGATAGAGCTTTGGAAGAATACAAGAATAAATATCTCTCCGAATAAATTAACCAATTTTTACAATTTTCTCTAATTTTGTTTCGCTAGACATTCTTTCTCAAAAACGATAAATTCAATTTGCTTGTTTTTTGTAATTGAAACTTCAAACTTGGCATCTACAAATAACAAAATGAGAAAAGATATAATAGAACGACGCGATGAAATTGAATTGTGGATTTCTCAATTGCAACCAAAGGCAAAGATTTGTTTTGAACTTAATTGCAGACCATCTACGCTTGATTCATATTTAAGGAAATTCGGTTTGTCATATGAGGGAAATGTGGGCGGTAAAGGGAAAACATCGCCTTACCGAAAAGATGCTTCCGAATTTCTTTATATAGGAAGCACTATTAGCAGCCACAAATTAAAATTGAAATTGTTGAGAGATAGTATCAAAGAAAAAATATGTGAAAAATGTAAAGGCGAAAAATGGTTAGGTGAAATGATACCATTAGAATTGCATCATATAAATGGAAATCGTTTTGACAACAGGCTTTCAAATTTACAATTATTATGTCCGAATTGCCATGCTTTAACGGATAATTATTCTGGACGTAAAACGCAAATAAATTGAAAGTATGATTAACTTTGCTGAGGTGGTGTAATTGGTAGCCACGCGGGTCTTAGAAGCCCGTGCCGAGAGGCGTGCGAGTTCGAGTCTCGCCCTCAGCACCAGTTCGATTTTGGATTTTAGATTTCGGATTTTGGATTGAAGAACAGTAATTATTAAACATCAAAAATATAAAAAACTATTATAATGAAAACAGAACTTATTGAAGTGTCGCCGACGCAAAAGGAGATAAAAATTGAAATTGAACCCGAAATTGTTCGGGAAGCATATAATAAAGTCAGCCGCAAATATGCTAATGCGGCGCAAGTTCCGGGCTTTCGCAAAGGTAACGCGCCTGTTGATGTCGTGCGGCTTCGTTACAAAGATGACATTCGGTCGGAAACTTTACAGGAAATTTTTTCAAACCGTGTCGGCGACGCGATTGAGGAACACGCATTAAACCCGTTGGCTGAACCGCATCTGCATCTCGAAAATGCTGAAACTTTGAAATTAAACGGCACAGAATCGGTCATTTTGCGCGTTCAAGTCGAAGTTATGCCCGAAATTCCTACGCCTGATTATAAAGGTTTAGAAGTTACGCGCCGTGTGCGTCCGCCGCAAGAAGGCGAACTCGATTCTATTATTGATGAACGCCGTCAGGAATTTGCCTCTTTAATGCCGATTGAAGACCGCAAATCTGAAAAAGGCGATACGGTGATTGTTGATTTGGAAGGCATATTTCCTGACGAACCTGAGAGCGAACCGATAAAAGCCGACGATTTGGAAATCAAGTTGGGCGATGAAATGATTGAAGAATCGTTCACGGAAAATCTGATTGGTGTCGAAGAAGACGAAGAAAAAGAATTTACCGTAACTTACGCCGAAGATTTTACGTCGCCAATGTTGGCGGGCAAAACGGTTAATTACAAAGCAAAAGTTAAGAGCGTCGGCGTGGTTGAACTTCCCGAATTGAACGACGAATGGGCGAATAGTTTGGACGAACAATTTGAATCGTTAGAAGATTTACGCTCCAAATTGCAGGAAGATTTGGATGCGGTTGCCAAAGCCGACGCTGATGCGCGGGTGCGAAATGAATTGATTGCCAAACTTGTCGAAGGAAATGTTTTTGAAGTTCCAAATGCGATGATTGACGTGCAAGCCCGCAATCTTTTGAACAATTTCGCGCAGGATTTAACCAGTCGCGGAGTTGATTTGAACAAAGTCGAGAAAGATTTCGTTGAAATGTTATTCAACCAAATGCGCGGGCAAGCGGAACACGACGTGCGCGGCGCAATGTTGTTGGAAAAAGTCGCCGAACTTGAAAATGTAGAGGTTTCGGCGGACGAAATTGACACAGAAATTAACCGAATGGCGGAATATTATCGCACGACACCCGAAGAAATTCGCGCATCATTGGCAAAGCAGCAGGGTGCGGAAGAAAATATCTCGAACAGTTTGCGAACTCGCAAATCTATCGAAGCATTAGTCGAAAACGCCAAAATTACGGATGGCGAATGGATTGACGAAAGTGAGCCGCCAATTCAAACGGAAAAACAAACCGAAGAAAAAGCGGAAGAAGTGAAGGAAGAAGAAAAGCCCAAAAAACCGAAGGCTGAAAAAAAAGAAACCAAGAAAAAATCGGCAAAAGGTGAATAATAAAAAATTTGATTTTTGCGATTTAGAAATTTTTTAACTATTTCAGAGTTTGCAATTCGGCGGATAATATGTAAAATCTAATGCGATGGCAATAGCTGTCATTTCAACACTTATCGTCGCCAAGTTCAAGTGATTCTTAAACCAATAGTTCAAACCTGAAAAGAGAAATATAAAAAGAGAGAAAAATTATGTTAGTTCCAATGGTGGTCGAACAAACTTCGCGGGGCGAACGTGCATTCGACATTTATTCGCGTCTTTTGAAAGACAGTATTATTTTTATCGGAACGCCGATTGACGATATGGTTGCCAATTTGCTGGTCGCTCAACTTCTTTTTTTAGAAGCCGAAGACCCCGAACGCGACATCAATATCTATATCAACTCGCCCGGCGGTTCGATAACTGCCGGAATGGGAATTTACGATACGATGCAGTTTATCAAAAACGACGTAACGACAATTTGCGTCGGACAATGCGCTTCGATGGCGGCGTTATTGCTGACCGCCGGAACGCCCGGTAAGCGTTTTGCTCTGCCGCATTCGCGCATCTTGATTCACCAACCTTCAGGCGGCGCAAGCGGTCAGGAAACTGATGTTCGGATTATGGCGCAAGAAATTTTGCGGATGCGCGAAATGACCTCGCGGATTATCGCGCAACATAGCGGACAATCTTTTGAGCAAGTCGAACTCGACGTTGAACGCGACCGCATTATGTCGCCAATTCAAGCAAAGGAATACGGTTTGATTGACGAAGTAATTGAACACAGGGAAAAATAATTGATAGCGGATAGCGGATAATGGATAATTTAAGAAGTTCTTCATTATCCGCTATCCGCTATCAATTATCCATTATCCACTAATTTATGGCTTTAAGACGACCCGAAGAATTTTTGCGCTGTTCGTTTTGTGGTAAATCGCAGAATGAAGTCAAGAAATTGATTGCCGGACCGAGTGTCTATATTTGCAATGAATGTATAGACATTTGCAACGAAATCATCAACGATGACGAGCAAGCCGAAACCGCGAATGTTCGTTCCGCACTTCCGAAACCGCAAGAACTCAAAAACTTTCTTGACGAATATGTGATCGGGCAAGACGAAACGAAAAAGCGTCTGTGCGTCGCCGTTTATCAACATTATAAACGTATCGAGATGGCAAAAATCCGTCCCGATATTGAACTGCAAAAATCCAATATAATGCTGATCGGTCCGACCGGCACGGGCAAAACGCTACTTGCCCAAACTTTGGCGCGGGTTCTGAGCGTTCCGTTTTGCATCGTTGACGCAACGACACTGACCGAAGCTGGTTACGTCGGCGAAGATGTTGAAAATATTCTGCACCGATTGTTGCAAGCCGCCGGCAACGATGTCGAAAAAGCGCAAACCGGCATAATTTATATTGACGAAATTGATAAAATCTGCCGCAAAGACGATAATCCTTCAATTACGCGGGACGTTTCAGGCGAAGGTGTGCAACAAGCACTTTTGAAAATTTTGGAAGGAACGATTGCCAACATTCCGACGCAAGGCGGACGCAAACATCCGCAACAGGAATTTTTGCCGGTTGACACGACCAACATTTTATTCATCTGCGGTGGCGCGTTTATCGGTTTAGACAGAGTTGTCGAGAAGCGTTTTCGCAATAAATCTTTGGGTTTCCAAGCTGATATTAAATCAAGCAAACAACGCCAAGCCGACGCGATTGACAATCTCGAACCCGAAGATTTGATTCATTACGGTTTAATTCCCGAATTTGTCGGGCGCATTCCGGTCATGGCAACTCTTCACGAACTCGACGAAGCGGCACTCGTCCAAATTTTGACCGAACCGAAAAACTCTCTGGTCAAACAATATCAGCGCAAGTTTGAATTCGACAATGTGCGCTTGAAATTTACCGACGAAGCTATCAAAGCGGTTGCTCATCAAGCCTTTAACCGCAAAGTCGGCGCACGCGGTTTAATGATGATTTTGGAAGAAATTCTGCTTCAACCGATGTATGTTCTGCCGTCGCAAAAGAAAGTGAAAGAATTGATAATCACTAAAGAAATGGTTGAGCGCAAAGCACCCGCACTCGAAATCGTCCGCGAATTGGACGAAGCAGCGTAGGTGAAAAAAACGATAAGAAATCATAGCCACAAAAAAGCACAAAATTCACAAAAAAAGACTTTTTAATGTCTTTTTTTGAATTTTGTGCTTTTTTGTGTAGTTATTTAAAAAAATGGGAGGCTTCAGACTTAACCGCAACACAAGCTGAAATTGCTACCGTTGCTCGATTCCTCGTCTAGCGGAGTTCACAACTCAAACCTTGTGCGGAGCCTGAAGCCAGATGGATTTTAGATTTTGGATTTTGGATTTTGGATTATAAGAATCTTGTTAAATATCTGAACAATTTCTTACAATCCAAAATCCAAAATCACCAATCCAAAATCGGATGGCGGAAAGGGTGGGATTCGAACCCACGGAACCCTTTTGAGGTTCACTACATTTCCAATGTAGCCAATTCAACCGCTCTTGCACCCTTCCGAAAAAAAAACATATTCATCAAACAAACTGCGAATTTCTTCAATCCAAAATCGGCAATCCAAAATCCAAAATCGAAGTGGCGGAGAGGGTGGGATTTGAACCCACGGTACCCGTTAAGGCACTCCGGTTTTCGAGACCGGTGCACTAAGCCACTATGCGACCTCTCCATACACAATTACGAATTACGAAATTAAGTATTTTAGATGAATTCGTAATTCGTAATTTGAAATTCGTAATTTATAATTGATTCCGCTTTTGGCGAAAAAAATCTTGCATCAATTTTCTGCATTCGTCCGCTAAAACGCCAGATGTAATTTCTATTTGATGATTCAAAGAACTTGTGTCGCAGAGGCGAAAAATGCTTTCGACTGCGCCGTATTTTTCGTCGTGTGCGCCGAAAACCAGACGTTTCACTCGTGCATTGACGAGTGCGCCGGCGCACATCGCGCAAGGTTCTATGGTCGTATAAAGGACGGTTTCAGTCAAACGATAATTGCCGATTTTCGCGCCGGCTTCGCGCAAAACCAAAATTTCGGCGTGCGCCGTCGGATCACTGGTTGTAATAGTGCGATTTCCCGCAATCGCTAAAATCTCACCTGCTTTATCAATCAAACACGCACCAATCGGAATTTCATCAAAATCTCGCACCGTTTCAGCGGCTTTAATCGCTTTTTGCATCCAAAATTCATCCGTTTCTTCCACCATTAAAAAATTTTAGCCTAAAAGTGAAAAAGTGAAAAAGTGAAAAAGTGAAAAAGTTTTGTCAATTTACTTTTTCACTTTGAAACTCTTGCATCGAAAGGCTGAAAATGATACATCTTAATTAGAGTCAATGGCGAAAACCTTTTTCTTCAATCTTCCCTAAAAATGCTATGAGAAACGAAGTTCGGTTTCAGGCAGAAACAACCGACGAAGAAATACATATTACAAATGTTCCGCCGTCTTTTCAGGCATTTGCCGACGAGGTGCGCGTCCGTAGCCAAAAGCCGAAAAACACGCCGCTTTCGTTGCCGCAAAAACTTGCGCCCGCCGAATTTAATACCGCGCTTGTGCATTTTTATCGCGGCGAAGTTCAGCGTTCAAACGTCTGGCGCAGCCGGCTTGATGCAACGACGAATTGGGCAGTAATTACGGCAGGCGCAACGCTTTCGTTTGTTTTTAGTTCGCCAAGCAATCCGCATTTTGCCATTCCGATAAACTCAATTTTAGTTTCAATTTTTCTTTTTATGGAAGCGCGTCGTTATCGCTATTACGAGGTTTGGGCAAACCGTGTGCGCGTTTTGGAAACCGGCTATTTTGCACCGATGTTGTCGCATCAAACGATGCCGCCCGACAAAGAATGGGCAGAACATATTTCGGCTGATTTGATTACGCCGCATTTTACGATTAGCGAATGGGAAGCCGTCGGCAGAAGATTGCGAAGTAATTATATTTGGATTTTCGTTTTGCTGGCACTCAGTTGGGCGTTAAAAGTTTATTTGCATCCGTTTCCCGCAACTGATTTGGAAACTTTTGTCAATCGCGCCCAAGTCGGAATTGCGCCCGGTTGGTTGGTTATTTTAGTCGGTTTTGTTTTTAATTTGCTAGTGTTTTTTATTGCTTTCGGCACATTAAAACTCAAAGACGCTTCTAGTGAGGTAACGCCGCTTGAAAAATTTGAATGGCATCCGATTAGACAGGTTTCCGATTGGGCGGAAACCAATCTTAAACGCCGAAATCCGATTCGCCGTGCAAAAAAAGCGCGGCATCGGGTTCGCTCGATTCATAAAACCGAAATGTAAAACGGATTTGCGATTTGCAATTGCCGCCAAGCAAAAGTAATTTTATAAAACAATAAAGAGGAGAAAAATGTTATGGCAATTGAACTTGATGAACGCGGAAAAGCGTTGGAAAACGAGTATTTTCATCGCAAAGAAAAAGAACTTATTGAAAAAATGAAGGCGAAACTCGCGGCGGACGAGACCAAAGAATTAGATTTAGAATGTCCGAAATGCGACGGTAAATTGGTTGAAACCGCTTTTGAAAACATCACGATAGACGTTTGCAATAAATGTTCCGGCGTTTGGCTGGAAGCGGGCGAACTCGCTCAAAT
>JANOXW010000365.1:0-2863 GCA_031418635.1 Acidobacteriota bacterium | reverse complement strand
GCTAATCGCCTTGCGGGTTTCGCGTCCGAAGTTGTAAGCCGACGACGGATTGCCGTAAAATTTGGTTAAATAAGGCTGCATCGCCGCCAAAGCTTCGGGCGCAATCGGCGTTGTCGCGTTATTATCAAAATAAATCATAATGTTAATGGTAAATGGTAAATGGTAAATGGTAAATTGTTGTTGAGTTCATTTACAATTAACAATTAACAATTTACCACTAACCATTTACCATTAACAAAAAATAGTGAGCGCAATACTTAAAATTACAGATGCCAGCGGACGAACTTGGGAAATAAGTCTGGCTGCGGGAATGGCTTATAACATTGGCAGGGCGAAAGATAATGACATCGTTCTCAATGACCGTCGGGTTTCGCGGCGGCACGCTTATATTGTCGCGGAAGGCGCGTATTTTAAATTGGTTGACGGTTATTTTGTGGCAGGCGAGATTACGCGAAGCGTCAACCACGTTTTTATCAATGGAACGCCGCAATTGGAGAAAACCCTTGAACCGGGCGACGTGATTACGATTGGCGAAACAAAGTTGGAAGTCAAGAAACCGAGCGCACCGAAACCGGTGGGAACACAGTCGAGTGTTTATAAAATTCCGCAACCGACAACCGATTATTCATTCAATAAAACTGAAACTCCGACCAACGTAAATTATGATGATAAACCGCTTGGACATACTCAACTGCTGATGTCTGCCAACGAAATAATCGGCAGTCGCGGCAGTCTTTCGGGCGAAGCGGGAATTGCAACACCCGAAGAAATCAAAGACTTGCGACGAAAGGCAAAGATGTTGGATTTGCTTTATGAGATGAGCAAAACGATTGGCACGGTTTTTGACTTAAAAGAAATATTTGAGAAGGCGACGGATTTGATTTTTCGTGGAACGCCTGCCGAACGAGTCGTCGCTTTGCTGGCAGATGAAACGCTTGACGGCAAAATTTTGGGTTACAGTCTGTATCCGATTGCCATCAAAGCGCGTGATGAAAAATTGGTCGCTTTGACCGAAAAACTGACAATAAGTCGGACAATAACGCAGAAAGTAATGCAGGAAAAGATCGCGCTTCTTTCGCAAGACGCAAAAACTGATGCGATGTTTAAAGGCGCGGAATCAATTGTTTTGCAAGGCGTGCGGTCAACTATTTGTGCTCCTTTGATAACTGAATCGAATGTTCACGGCGTTGTTTATGCTGATAGATTTGACCCGTTTTCTGCCTTTAGTTCCGATGATTTGGAACTTATCAGCGCGGTTGCGGCGCAGACTGCCGTAACGGTGGAAACCGTCAAAGCACACAGACGACTGGCGCGGGAAGAAGTGGCGCGGGCAAATTACAGCCGTTTTATGCCTGAGTATGTTGTAAAACAGTTGCTTGAAAATCCCGATTCATTTAAACTAGGCGGGGTTAACCAAACCATCACGGTTTTGTTTGCCGATATTCGCGGTTTTACTTCATTCTCGGAAAGAGAAAAACCGGAAAAGGTAGTTGGGTTGCTAAACCGCTATTTTAGCGCGATGTCCGAAATAATTTTTGCTCACGGCGGAACGCTTGATAAATATATCGGCGATGGGTTAATGGCAATTTTCGGCGCACCTAACGCTACTCCCGAAGATGCCAAAAATGCTCTGAAAACGGCAGTCGTGATGCAAAAACGATTGATAACTTTGAATAAAGAATTAGAAGCCGCCAAGTTTAGCCGCATCAGCGTCGGCATCGGACTGCACACGGGCGAAGCGACTATCGGCTATATCGGTTCAGACCAACGGAGCGAATACACGGCGATTGGCGACACGGTAAATGTGGCTTCACGGCTTGAAAAAAATGCCAAGGGCGGACAGATTTTGATTAGTGAAGTAACGGCGGCGGCAAGCGGAAATTTATTTACATTAATTCCGTGCGAACCGTTAAATGTAAAAAATCGCTTGCAACCTGTATCCCTATTTGATGTAAAATGGAACTGAGCTAAAACTTGGCTTATTTTTTAACAAATCAAATTCTTGATTTAAGACATTTAAGACAGTCTGTATGAAAGGACTTTCATCACTCAAAAAACTCGTAACCGATTCGATGGCGATTGACCTTGGAACGGCAAACACGATTATCGCGGTCAAAGGGCGCGACATCGTGCTTGATGAACCCTCGCTGATTTCCGTCAACGAATTAACCGGCGAAATCGTCGCCTACGGTCAGGAAGCCTACGATATGCGCGGACGCGAAGGGCGCGACACTACCGTTTTGGCACCACTTACCGGCGGTGTTGTGGCGGATTTTGAACGCACGAAAAAAATGCTCGCGCACTTTGTTAAAAAAGCAAAAACCGGCGGTTCACAGGTTTCTTTGCAAGCGGTGATGAGTATGGTTTCCGACGTAACGCACGTCGAACAACGCGCCTTGCTCAATGCGGCGGAAGATGCTCACATCGGTAAAATTTATATGATGGAAGAAGGTCTCGCGGCGGCTTTCGGCGCGGGCGTAACGCCGCGTGATAAACGCGCTTCGGCGATTATTGACATCGGTGCCGGCACCACTAATATCGCCGTCATTGCCAAAGGAACAATAGTTCATTCACGGTCAGAACGCATCGGTAGCGATGAAATAAATTTAGCTTTGGCGACGCATCTGCGCCGACATCGCGGTTTGCAAGTCGGTGAAGAAACGACGGAAAGCATCAAGACTGATTTTGCAACTACTTTTCTGCCGGAAAATCTGGAAAAAGCCTTGACAGTGCGCGGGCGTGATGTGCAAACGGGAAGTCCGGGCGCGGTTGAAATTACGATTGGTGAAATTTATCCGGTAGTTGAAAACATCGTGCGTCGGGTCGCGCAAATCGTCAGCGACACTTTAACCGAACTTCGCCC
>JANOXW010000364.1:0-3046 GCA_031418635.1 Acidobacteriota bacterium | reverse complement strand
TAAGTTAACGAATTAGAAATTTTGAAAGATTTCATTATGCAAAAACACAAACCGTCATTTATCGAAACAATCGCCGAAAAACTCGGCTTGATCGAAAATCTTCATTCAACATTTGAAGAGGAAGAAATTCCGCGCATTAATGAGCCGGGCGAATTGACGAATTATCCGCCGCCGGAGATGTGGGATGATTGGACGGAGTATGAACCGACGAGCGGAAACCGGCGCGAGAAGAAGAATTATATGATCGTGCCGACGACTTGTTTTAATTGCGAATCGGGTTGCGGTTTATTGAGTTATATCGAAAAAGATTCGATGAAAGTCCGCAAGTTTGAGGGCAATCCGTATCATCCGGGATCGCGCGGGCGGAATTGTGCGAAAGGTCCGGCGACTATCAATCAGATCAATGATGTTGACCGCATTTTGTATCCGATGAAGCGCAAAGGCAAACGCGGCGCGGGCGAATGGGAGCGTGTTTCGTGGGACGAAGTTCTGGACGACATCGCCGGAAAAATTCGTGAAGCGTTGATCGCGGAACGACGCAATGAAGTCGTTTATCACGTCGGGCGACCGGGACACGAAGGTTTTATGGACAGAATTTTGCAGGCGTGGGGCGTTGACGGACATAATTCGCACACGAATATTTGTTCGTCGGGAGCGCGTTTCGGTTATGCGATCTGGCAAAATTTTGACCGACCTTCGCCCGATCACGCGAACGCTCGGTTTATACTTTTGATTTCCGCGCATCTCGAATCGGGGCATTATTTTAATCCGCACGCGCAACGTATTATCGAAGGAATGATGAAAGGCGCAAAGCTCGCGGTGATGGATCCGCGCCTTTCAAACACGGCTTCGATGGCGGATTATTGGATGCCGACGCAACCCGGAAGCGAAGCCGCCGTGTTGTTGGCGATGGCGAATATTATTTTGCAGGACGAACTTTATAACAAAGATTTCTTGAAAAATTGGGTGAATTGGCAGGCGAGTTTGCGGGAATTAAACCCGAAAGCAGAAGTTACTTTTGAAAACTTTATCGGTGAACTCAAAAAACTTTACTCCGAATACACGCCCGAATTTGCCGAACAAGAATCAGGCGCAAAGCCGGAAATGATTCGTGAAATCGCGCAAAAGATCGGTGAAGCCGGGACAAAATTTGCGTCGCATAATTGGCGCAGTGCGGGCAGTGGAAATCTCGGCGGTTGGGCGGTCGCGCGGTGTCTCCATTTTTTGAATGTTTTGACGGGCAGTGTCGGTTCGGTCGGTGGAACTTCGCCGTCGGCTTGGAACAAATTCAAGCCGAAAGGTTTTTCGACTCCGCCGCCGCAAAAGACTTGGAACGAACTGCATTTTCCAAATGAATATCCGCTGTCACATTACGAAATGTGTTTCCTGCTGCCGCATTTTTTGAAGGAAGGACGCGGCAAACTTTCGGTTTATTTCACGCGGGTTTTCAATCCCGTTTGGACTCTGCCCGACGGTTTTATGTGGATCGAAGCGTTAAGCGACGAATCGAAGATCGGGATGCACATCGCGCTCACGCCGACGTGGAACGAAACGGCGTATTTTGCCGATTACGTTTTGCCGATGGGACACGCTTCCGAACGCCACGACCTTGTTTCCTACGAAACTCATTCGGGTTTGTGGATCGCGTTTCGTCAGCCGATTCTAAGAGAAGCAGCGAGAAAAATGGGCAAAGAAACCGAATTTACTTACGAAACAAATCCGGGCGAAGTTTGGGAAGAAGACGAATTTTGGTTCGAGCTTTCGTGGCGCATTGATCCCGACGGAAGTTTGGGAATTCGCCAATATTTTATCTCGCCGTATCGTGAAAACGAAAAAATCACGATTGACGAATATTATCGGTATATTTTTGAAAACACGAAAGGTTTGCCCGAAAAAGCCGCCGAAGAAAATCTCACGCCGCTCGAATATATGCGAAAATACGGCGCGTTCGAGGTCGAAAAAATGTCTTACAACAAACATCTCACGCCGCTTTCCGACGATGAATTAAGCGACGCGGAAATTGACGAAACAAGCGGCGCAGTCAGCAAAAACGGCAAGATTATCGGCGTAATGGTTGACGGAATTGCGCGAACGGGTTTTAATTCACCGTCGCGCAAACAGGAATTTTATTCGGAAACCTTGAAGGATTGGGGTTGGAACGAATACAAAATGCCCGTCTATATCAAAAGCCACGTTCATCCCGAGACCTTTGATAAATCGAAAAACGAGATCACGCTCGTGCCGACATTTCGCTTGCCGACGCTGATTCATTCGCGTTCGGGAAATGCCAAATGGCTCGCGGAAATCTCCAACCGAAATCCGCTTTGGATCAGTGTTGAAGACGCAAAAAATTGGGACATCAAAACGGGTGATTTGGTCAGAATCAACACCGACATCGGTTATTTCATCAACAAAGCGTGGGTTACAGAAGGAATGAAACCCGGCGTGGTCGCCTGTTCGCACCACCTCGGCAGATGGCGCAGATCGCAAGATGCGACCAACAACCGTTGGGCAATGAACCAAGTTACCATCGAAGAACAAGACAAAGGCAAATGGAAAATGCGCGTCGTGGACGGCATCCGCCCGACCAAATCGAGTGATCCCGACACCGCGAGAATCTTCTGGTCAGACGGCGGCGTTCACCAAAACATCACCTTCCCCGTCCATCCCGACCCGATCTCAGGAATGCACTGCTGGCATCAAAAAGTCTCCATCGAAAAGGCGCACGAAGGCGACCAATACGGCGACGTTTTCGTTGACACCGAAAAATCTTTTGCGATCTACAAAGAATGGCTGACAATGACTCGCCCCGCTCCGGGACCGAATGGATTAAGAAGACCACTTTGGTTGGGAAGACCTTTGCGACCGAGTGAGGAGATGTTTTATTTGAAGAAGGAAAATTGATTCAGAAATATTATATCGTAAAACATTTAATTTTTGACACCCTCAATGATGTTCAGCAAGGAATCATGATTCACCACCTCAATTCTAAAATACCGTGAGTCGGGAAAACGATTTTTACTAAATTCTTGATGCTGCGCGTTGC
>JANOXW010000363.1:0-1637 GCA_031418635.1 Acidobacteriota bacterium | reverse complement strand
AAGGCAAAAGTAAAAAGGCAAAAGTTAAGAATTTCCAAAAGATTGGGTAATTCTTACTTTTGCCTTCAAGCCGTTGAAAAGTTGTAAATGGATAGAAACACAAGATTTTAATTCACCATTCACCACTCACGATTTACCATTTAATTACCTATTCAATTCTCGCGGTGAACGCGGCGCATTTAGCGGATTTTGTTCGCTTTTTTCGCCTGTTTCAGAAAAAACTTCTTTGAGTGCGCCGACGCTTGACATCAATGCCGAAGTTTCCATCGGCATAAAGATAACTTTTGAATTGTTTGTTTTGGTCATATCGCGCAAACTTTCGATATAGCGCGATGTGATTAGATATTGTGTTGTTTGTTGCGGATCGCCGATGGCTTTTGTGATTTGTGCGATTGCCTGCGCGTCCGCCGCGGCTGATTTCAAACGCGCTTGCGCCGCACCGTCGGCTTGCAAAATCGCCGATTCCTTTTCGCCTTCGGAGCGTGTAATGGCGGCTTGTTTTTCACCTTCGGCGCGGGTAATCGCCGCTTGTTTGTCGCCTTCCGCTTGCAAAATAAGAGCGCGTCGGTTGCGTTCCGCAGTCATTTGTTTTTCCATCGTGATTCGTACGTCTTCCGGCGGATTGATATTTTTGACATCCACGCGGGTAACTTTCACGCCCCATTTATCGGTCGCTTCGTCGAGAATCAAGCGGAGTTTGGCGTTAATTTGGTCGCGGTTGGAAAGCGTGTGGTCTAAATCCATCTCGCCCATCACGGAACGCATTCCGGTAATCGTCAACTGCACAATGCCACCGACTAAATCATTCATTTCATAGACGGCTTTAATCGGGTCGGTAATCATCCAATAAACCACCGAATCAACATTTATGGTTACGTTATCGCGGGTAATGACGGGTTGCGGCGGTAGGTCAAGAAACTGTTCGCGCAAATCTATAAAAGTCGTTCCTGGACGCACGTTTGTCCAAAAAAATGAACGTGGCGATTCAAAAAACGGCACGATGATGTTTAGTCCGCTTGCCGCCACACGATGAAATCTGCCAAGCCGTTCAATCAGCAAAACCGACGATTGCGGCACGATTTTAATTGTTTTTGCCGCGACGACCAACAATGCGATACCGATAAAAACCAAAAAGACAAATCCTAATCCGAATAGTTCCATTTTTATGCCTCCTAAAAAGTTGTTAATCAAAATATATCGCATTTTTGACGTTTTAGGAATAAGGCAAAATACGAATTAAGCTAATCAGTAATTGCTTTGACGGCAGAGACCAAACTATAATTTGCGTTTATGAGCGTCAAACTTTCCGACATCCAAGAGGCACGCCAATTGTTGCAAGGCATTATTATTCCGACACCGATACTTTCGGACGAAAAACTTTCAACCGAAATCGGCGCAAGTGTTTTTTTGAAAGCCGAATCTTTGCAACGTAGCGGTTCTTTCAAACTGCGTGGGGCGTATAACAAAATTTCGCGTCTGACCGACGCGGAAAAACAGCGTGGTGTGATTGCACCGTCGGCGGGAAATCACGCGCAAGGTGTAGCATTGGCGGCAAAACTTTTGGGAACAGGCGCAACTATTGTGATGCCGACATTTGCTCCGTTGACAAAAAACACGGCGACCAAAAATTTCGGCGC
>JANOXW010000362.1:0-9119 GCA_031418635.1 Acidobacteriota bacterium | reverse complement strand
TCAGGCGTTGAAAACAAGTGTCGGAACGAGTATCGTAAATTTGACAGACAAACAAATAAAGTTCGATTAGTTGATTTTCCATAGTAAGAAAATTCTACCAATCAACCAGTTTGTCTGTCTTTTCAACTACTGATTCGCATTGTAGTGCGTCAATTATAAAACCTTTATTGGTTACAAATATTTGTGAGATTTCTATATACCATCAGTTTTGCTTTTTATGGTGTTTGATTGATACTAATTTTTGATTAACAATTTTCAAAAAATAAGTTTGTTGAAGGAGTTTTTTGATGGCTTATCGAAAAACTTTAGAGACCGAAGAAATTCTCAAAACGCTCGAAAAAGACGAAGAGAAAAAGGATTTTCACCGAATTCGCTGTCCGTTATGTCAATGGAAACCGAATGGTTCAAGCCGTTGGTATTGTGCCGATTGCGACGCGCCCGAAAACTTTTTCGGCGGTTGTTTGATGAGTTGGAACACTTTTGAAATCCGCGGAAAATGCCCGACCTGCACTCATCAATGGCGTTGGACATCGTGTTTAAGTTGTTATCGGTGGTCAAAACACAAAGATTGGTATGAAAGTAAAAAGGATTAATGACGGATTTTACCTAGGTGCAAATCCGCCAAAATCAAGATAAGGACAAAATAAAATCTGAATTTTTAACGACTATGCAAGAGCCGTATAAAACCACTTCAAAATTACGCCGCAAGTTTTAATTTAACTTGTTCAGTTTCTGCTTGCTGAACATCATTTTCGATAACTTTCAATTTTTGCGAATTATCAAACTTCGTTAAAGGCGCACTTAGTTTGCCGACTAACCAACAACGGTAAATCTCGGCTTCTTCGAGTTTTCCCGTCCAACGAGCGCGGTCAAGCATTGTCAAAGCCATTTCAAGTGTGTGATGCTGTCCGGCACGATCTTGTTGATTGGCAAAATAATGATACGATTGTTCCAAATTTCTGACGCTTTTCTGCGCGGTTTCGACATCTTTAAAACCGAGTTTTCCGCGAAAATGTTTGGTATAAACATTCATCGGCAACGCCGTTGATGTATAAAGATCAAAATAATTATCAATCAAACCGGCTTGTTGTAGAACAGAACCGACATAACTCGGTTTTGCACCAGAAATCGCCGAAATTGCTTCAATTTCCGATGTGCCGGAATTAAACAGCGACAAAATCATATCCTTCTTGCTCCGAATCTGTTCTTGCTCTTTTATTTCAAATAATTTTCCGTTCATATTTTTTGTCATTTTTACACCTTTCATTTGCATATCTTATGATGTTTCATCGCTGCAACAAGTTGTCTCAAAAAATAATATAATTGAAGCAAAAACAAATTTTATCTTATTTATTTACAATACTTTACAGATACCGATAAATTTATTTACTTGTAATAACAATGCAAAAGTTATACCTTGATAGAAGAACGAAAAAGGGTAAGAATTATGGCAAAAAAGAGAACGGATTTTGACTTAAAAAAGGTCAAGGAAAATATTAAAAAAGGTAGTCGTGCCAAATGGTGGCAAAGAAAGGGTTCAAAATCGTTAGGATTTAGCTATGTTGATAATAATGGAAAAAAGGTCAAAGATGAAACGAAATTACAGAGAATTAAATCATTGGTAATTCCACCCGCTTGGAAGTATGTGCGGATTTCACCTTCATCGCGCAGTAGTTTGCAAGCTGTCGGATTGGACACAAGTGGGCGCGTGCAATACTTGTATAATTCCAAATTCAGGGAAAAACAAGAACAGAAAAAATTTGCGAAAATTGAAAAATTCGGAGAATACTTACCTAAATTTAGGGAAATTACCAACGCCCATCTTGAACTTGAAGGATTTCCCCGTGAAAAAATTCTTGCTTTAATGACGCGGCTCATGAATTCGCTTTACATCCGCGTTGGCTCACAAAAAAGCGTCAAACAATATAAAACTTTCGGCATTACTACCTTGCAAAACCGGCACTTAGAAATAGGACGCGGCGGAAAGTTAGTTTTTAATTTTGTCGGCAAGCACCACATTAAACATCGTAAAATTTTGGTAGATAAAGAATTTGCCGCCATAATGAAAGAGTTAAAAGCAATCGGCGGCGCACGAAAACTTTTTAATTATGTGGATCAAGACGGCAAACCTTGCCCGATAAAAGCAAAGGACATCAACCAATATTTAAAAATGACTATCGCGCCGGAATATTCGGCAAAGGATTTTCGAACTTGGGGCGGAACACTTTTAGCTGCATTGGAATTTGCTGAAATAGGCAGGGCTGACAATGAAAAACTGTTAAAGAAAAATATAGTTAAAGCAGTAAAAAAGGTTGCCGAACAACTTGGTAATACGCCGGCTGTTTGTCGCAATTCGTATATTCATCCGACGGTAATTATGTCATACAAAAAAGGACAAACTTTGAGCGAATTCACCGAAAAGAAACAACGCAAAATTAAGCGTAAAACCGGAATAGAACCGGAAGAAAATGCCCTGATAAATCTATTTAACCACTCCACGCTTTGATGTTTCGATAAAACCTACTAATAAGTCAACTTCCGCACAATTTCTAATTTCATCTTTGATTTTTTCGACGGCTTGTCGAGTGTTTAATTTTGAGGAAAGTAACAGGTGAAAAGCGTGATGAAGATTTTTTATGGTTTCTTTTGGATAACCGCGTCTTTTCATTCCGACACGATTTAAACCGTAGCATTTAGCGTGATTTCCTTGAATAGTGGCAAACGGCATCGCGTCTTTGACGACGACCGAATAGCCGCCAACAAAGCCTTCGATACCTATCCGGCAAAACTGATGAATGCCCGAATATGCGCCGATACTTGCTCTGTCAGCGATTTCGACATGCCCGGCTAAAGTTGCGGCATTTGCCATAATAACTTCATTTCCAATCCGGCAATCGTGCGCGATATGCGCTTGTGCCATCAGCAAATTGTCATCGCCGATTTTGGTCAACCCGCCGCCGCCGGCAGTTCCGCGATGAATCGTAACAAATTCGCGGATGTGATTGCGCTTGCCGATTTCGGTGGCAGTCGGCTCATTGTTATATTTCAAATCTTGCGGAGCTAAACCAATCGAAACAAAGGGAAAGATGTGCGTTTCATCTCCGATTGTAGTTTTTCCATTGACAACAATATGCGATTCGAGATGCACTCTGTCGCCTAAAACAACTTCATCGCCGATAGTTGAAAATGCTCCGATGTAGCAATCCGCGCCTAGTTTGGCTTTTGGGCTAACTATTGCGCTTTCGTGAATAAATGTCATAAATGGTAAATGGTAAATGGTAAATGATAAATGGTAAATTGAGTTTAATCTGAATAAATCAAACGATTCACAATTAACCATTTACCATTTACCATTTACTTGTCGCCGATGATACACAAAATCTCGGCTTCCGCGACAAGTACGCCTTCAACTCGCGCTTCGCCACGCATTTTCTGCACTTTAGAACCGATTCGGATTGCCGTAACTTCTAACGAAAGCGTATCTCCCGGCACTACCGGACGACGAAAACGGGCTTTTTCAAT
Source organism: Acidobacteriota bacterium (assembly GCA_031418635.1). Taxonomy (GTDB): domain Bacteria; phylum Acidobacteriota; class Blastocatellia; order Pyrinomonadales; family Pyrinomonadaceae. The sequence goes on along the minus strand of JANOXW010000362.1, from coordinate 5,597 downwards.
GCCGCTAAAAAACGGAATTTTATTGGCGCGGTCATCAAATTCGCGCAGTGCTAAAATCGCGCCGACTTGTGCCAACGCTTCGATAATCAAAACGCCCGGCATAACGGGCATATCAGGAAAATGTCCGCAAAAAAAATGTTCATTGATAGTAACTTGCTTGATACCGACGATTTTTTGGCGTGGCACGAGTTCGATAATTTTATCAACCAACAAAAACGGATAACGATGCGGCAATATTTCTTGAATGGCGCGTGAATCAAGAATGGTCATTTATGAATTTGACGGAAAAACCACAAACGCCGGGCGCGATCCAAAAGATCGTCCCAACGTCTGTTTTTTTTACCTGAAAAGCGATTTATTTTGGCGTAGTAGTTGCAGCTGTTCCAGCCGGAAGCGCATTATAGTATTGGATGAATTCAGCGGTTATATTGAATTTGTCATCAAATGCTAAAATGATTCCGGCTTTGTCCAAATTGGCAGCATCAAAAATGAATGAGTAACCATTTTTTTTGGCGAATTCCTGCATTCTCTTGCCGATGTCTTGTCTGACAGGTCCTAAAATGGCGGCATCGCGCCGTTCATAACGCGCTTTGGCATCTTCCTGTTTGAACTTGAATTCACGAGCTAGTCTTTCACCTTCTTCAATTTTGGCATTGATTGTTTCAACCTTAATTGGAACTGCTGGAGTTGCTTGAGCCTGTGCTTGCAAAGTTTGAATTTCTTTTTGCAAATTCTGAATTTTAGTCGCCATTGCTTGCAACTCGGCATCAATCGGTTTGAATTCGGTTTCAAGGACGTTTGCCGCCGCAACATATTTGGTAATACCGGCTTTATCATCAAAAGCCGTGGTATTGATGATACCGATTTTAGTAGCAGTCGGTTGGGCTTGGGCAAATGCCGAAACCGCAAAAATTGCCGCAAAAACAAAACCGGCAGCGATTGAACGAAATGTTTTCATTTTTTTAATACTCCTTAACTTATAAAAAAGGCTTTCATCATTTTTTATTTGTGCCTTTTAGAATCTAAATTTTTCAAAATTGTTGCTTACTGTTTTTATAATTGTATAACAACTTATTATCTGCGTTTTTTGACTTAAAAAGTTCTTCCGACAGTAAAACGGAATCCACTTCTTTTGCCGGGCAAAAACAATCCCGGAACTTCGTCAGTAACTCCAAATTTTCCGTTGGGATTGTAAAAATAAATTAAGCGAAACGGAACATTAACCACCGGCACTTGAACACGAACTTCAAAGCCGAGACTGGCACGAAAATCGCTTATTTTGTTAAATGCGCTGTCGTCAACTCGTAAAAGATTATTTTGTTGTGTATCGCCGCGCAGAAATAATTGTTGAATGCCTTGGGGCAAACTCGTCGGACAGCCAAACCGATTTCCACGGCAATAATTTATCAGAAATTCACCTGTCGTCAAAATATGATTATTAAATAGTAGCAAACTTCCGAAGCTAGGTTCGAGTTCAGGGTTATTTCGCAGAGCAAGCGCAGTTAAAGAACCGGCACCGATAAGTCTGTCATCCGCCAAAAAAGTACTGTTGATTGTTTGCGTTCCGGTTTTTCGTAAATTAAAAACCGAGCCGACATCAGCATATAAAGCTAAAGCGGCAGGTCCAAAGATTGGGATTCGATATTCAAAATTTCCGAGAAGTTGCGTATCGCCACCAATAAACTGAAAGTTTCTGGAAATTTGGGCAACATTACTTCCGGTCGCGCCGGTAAAAATTCCGATTTGCCTTATTTCATTAACTAAATCGTTATTCAAACCGGTTACAGGTGTCGAAGTTCCGCTGATGTTGGTGGCAACGCTGATATTTTGGCTGGTAACAAAACCGTCAAACGGGGCAATCGGACCAACCGACCGAGTATTGTAACCACGAATATCAAATTCACTTCCTAAAAAATATCGCTCAAAAGTCGGAACTCCGCCGACAAACGAGAGCGAATTGGCATTTCTGATAGAATCGCTGATCGAATAACTGCCGATTGTGCCGGCTTGCAGACGAAAACCGATAACCTCTGGGTTATTCGATTTTTTGCGTCTGACCGGAATAAATTGCGTATAAGTTATGTTTGGCTGATAAGTTCTGACATCGCCACCTAAACCTGCAAAAGCAAAAGAAGCGGAAAGCTGTTTGCCACTTAAAGTATCAATGCCATTTGCCGATGGACGACGTGAATCAAAAACAAATGTCGGCGTGATACGACTGGTAATAATATTCGGTTGGGTAAAAAGAACTGGAATTACGCGATTCGGATCACCGGTTTGATTGACCGCCGGGTCTACAATAGATGTCGCAGAAAATTGATAGGTCAAACCGACACGCGAAAGTCTGGAAAAAGCTCTCTTTGGCAAAAACTCCGACAACGGCGCGGTGGCAAATAATGATACCCCGTAAGTATTTTGGGTAAAAAGATTGTCTTGGTCAGTCGTCAACACGCCTAGTGCATTTGACGCTTCGAATATCAAATCCTGATTTTGCGAAAGAAATGTTCCCTGTCCGAAAAACTTGGCACGACTGGCAAATATCGAAAACCCGACGGAAATCGGGCGATCACGAAAATACGGTTCTTGAAACGAAAATTGTAAAGCCTGCTGACGATTTCCAACATTAACTTGAAATGACAAAACTTCGCCACGCCCTAACAAATTATTAGTCGAATATTCCAAGCCGAACGATGAGCCGCCGATGCCGGAAACACCGCCATTGAGCGAGATTTGCTGTCTGCCTTTTTCCCTGACCTTAACGATTAAATCAACATCACCCTGATCTTCGTCGGTGCGGATTTCCACATCTTGATCTTTGTCAATCGGGTCGAAATACTGCGTTTGATTAAGCCTTAAAATTGAAAATTCGAGCGATTGTTGATTATAAATATCGCCTTCGTTAATTAGAACTTCACGGCGCAAAACACGGTCGCGGGTAAAAGTATTGCCGGTAAATTCGAGTCGGCGCAAGCGAAATTGTTTACCTTCGTCAATCGTAATCTTAATATCAACGATGCCTTCATTCGGATTTGCCGGATTATCTTTGAAGTCAGGATCAAATTCCGCGTTGTAAAGCACAAAACCCTGCGAACCATATGCTTTTTTCAATTCTTCATAAACGCCTTCTTGTAATCGTTTCCCGTTGGCAATCTCGCCTTTTTTCAAACCGACACCGGCTAAAATCTGGGCTTCGGAAAAGATGGAGTTACCTTCAACTTTCAATTCTCCAACGCGAAAAATCTTTCCCTCGGTTACGGGAACAATAATTTTTAAGGTGTCATCCTTCGAGGTCAAAAGCGGAAGCGGAAGATTACTGAAAAGTGGAATTCCCGTACGTTTATAGCCGAGTCCGACAACCTGCGGCTCACCGATTCGCGCTTGAAAATAACCTTTCGAGAACATATACGACAGCACATTTTTCCGCAAATCGTATTGAAGTTTTCTCAGGTCGAGAATATCCTGACCTTTAAAGCGCGTGATAAGTCCTGTTTCTTTAACGAGTTGGAGTTGATCGCGCAGTTCGCCACTCTTAAAAATCTCATTACCCTCAAATTCAATATCAACAATGCGCGAACGATAACCTTGGTCAACTTCAAAAGTTATCGCCGTCGAAGTTGCTGAAACTGCTTCTTCCTTAATAGTAATAGTGGCATTAGGATAGCCTTTTGAAGCAAGCAGTTCACGGATAACACGCTTTGCACCGTTTGCCTTAACCGGATCATAAACCGCTTCTTTAGAAATACCGACACGCTTTTCACGAAACTCTTTCAAAACATCGGATTCGGGAACAGCCTTGAGACCAACAAATTGCAAATCACGAATAATCGGCAATTCTTTGACCTCAAAAATGACATTCACACCGCCACGAACTCCGGGTTCGGTTAAAACACGAGTAGCAACTTTATCAAAAAAATTGAGCGAAAGAAGTTCCTTCAAATCGCGTTCGAGTTGCGGTTGACTATAAACATCGCCAGCCCGGGTTTTAATGTAATAAAGCAAATCTTCGTCGCGCAAACGACGATTGCCTTGAATATCAACCAATTCAACTAACTGTTGTTGTGCCAATCCTTCAACTTTCGTATTTTCATTTAATTTGGCAGAAATTGTTGCCGATGAAAATAAAAAACTTAAAATAATAAGCCCGAAAGCGAAAGCGCGGAGAATGTGCATAAAACCGTTTCCTTATAATTGCAAGTGGTTTGTGGCTTTTAAACAAGCCGCATAAAACTTTTTGCTCTTAGAAATTCAAAATAAAAATAATAACCTTAAAATGTTGTTTGAACAAAAGCGAGCTTTTTCGTGTTTGAATAAATACGCGATTCTTTGATTCATTGAACTAATGCTTGGTTGCCTTATGGCATTGCTTCACAACAAACTTACGAATTATACAGACAAATCATCAAAAAAGAAAAAGCGCAAAATTCAAAATAACATTCATAGACTTCAAAATCGTTTCCGCAGACGAACATCAAAGCTAAAACTATTGTTCCGGCGCGTTACGTTGCTCAGAGAACGCTGTTCGTATTGGGCGATGAACGACAGACGATTTGAAACGCGATATTCGAGAGCTAGAATCTGATTTTGGTCTTCGGAAAGATTGGTCGAATAGGTTATCAAAAGGTTGCGGTTGATCTGTCTGCCAACGGTCAAACGAGCTGACGGATTTAGGCGTTGACCGGAAAGAACCGGGTCAATCTCAAAACGATTTAGCCCGAAAAGTTTGTTGGTGGCACGACTCAACGGGTTGTTGATGAGTTCGTCGGTCAAAATTTCCGCCGCCGTGTTGATGCCGGTTTGCGCCAAAGTCGGAATGCCCGTGTCGGTATTTGCCAGATTTCCCGTCGTTATCAGCGAGATAACATCGGCTTGCGGCAACGCCGGACTAGAACGCACGGTGGCATTAAGGTCTTCGGTATTGGTTAATTCGCCGACGAGATTGACGATTATCTGATAGCCGCTTATTTCAGTTTCGGCTTGCAGATTGATAAACGGTTCGATGTTCGTGTTCGGCGGAAATTCCAACACGCCGCGTTGCACTTCGTAACGGTCTTTGCGGAAGAAAATTGTGCCGCTGTTAGCGGTAACTCTGCCGGAGATTTGCGGAAATTCAACATCGCCCGTAACGCGCAGAGCAATCGAAGCCGTCAAATCAGCCAAATTATTGCGAACAACCAGCGCGTCGCGCCCTTCCAGCCGAATGTCGATTTTCGGCACACCGAAAATCGAGGAAGTCGTCGAAGAACTATCATTGGCAGAGAGCGAACCTTCGCGCCGTCCGCTGATAAAGTCCGCCAAATCAATATCTTTGTTGTAAATACTGCGTTTAGCATAAATCGTTCCTCGGATAAGCGTGTTCATCTCGCCACCCGTGCGATTTCCGCTGATTTCGATTTCTGCGTCGCCTGTCGTTATAAAATCTGGCGGCAGAGGCGCGGTAAAATTATTGCCGCGCACATCGAGACGAAAACCTTGCAAAGTCAGACCTTCGAGTAACGCGCCGCCCGATTTTATAACGACAGGCGACGCAGAAATCGAAATCAGCGGAAATCGCACGGGTGGCGAGATGAACACGCTTATCCGAGGAACGATTTATGCTA
>JANOXW010000361.1:0-3109 GCA_031418635.1 Acidobacteriota bacterium | reverse complement strand
AGTTCATTTAACAAAGCAAAATACTTGTCGCGGTTATAATTATGACTTTCAATCGCGCCAAAAATGCCGTATTCATTGAGCATCAAACGCTTTGACGGAGCTATTTGACGCGCTTGTAAAAACGCCTTTTCGATGTATTCGCGCCCAAGGTTTTGGGCAAAAAAATCTTTTTTCGGAGCAAGCGGTTCGTTGACGACTTCCCAATCTTCAATATTGGCTGATTTTGTCAAAGCCGATTCGATGCGCCTTTTCAGAATCGGTGCGAGATTTTTCTCATCGTGCGGCAACCACGCGGGCGTTCCCGCTTGATTTGTTCCCCAAAGTATCGGCGCAGCTTCGATTTTCAAATTTAATTTGTTTGCCGTCGCAACCTCGCGTTCAAACCACGACCAATCTTCATTTCCCTGTTTGTTTTCAACAAAATCCCAATAAATTCCGACAACGGCAAAGTTAAAAAGTTTGGCAAAATGTTTCTCATAATCAGACAGTTTTTCAGGCGCAAGATCATCAATTTTCAAATAACAGCCAAACTTAAAATTATGTGAAATCTGCTTGATATTTAGTTTTATATTGCCAAGCGATTTTCCCTTCACGCCAACAATTTTTATTTGGGCATCGCCTTTGCGAAATTTCTCGATATTTTGCCGTGCTTGTTCCAGCGCGGCTTGATTTCTTTCATTTTTCGCCGTTGTCGGCTGACTACAACCTAACAAAAAAGTTACGGCTAATATCAATAAAACCAAACTTTTAAATCGGAATATCACAAATTTTTGAAAAATAAAAAACATTTGATTAACCTTGGTTGCCCAATTTAAGAATTTAGCCATAACGCATCTGACTTTTCGGCGCAACGGTTTCATCAACTTCCAAAGTTTTCAATTTTGAGAACTGAAGCCCGATAAGTAATAGATAAAGCGGATTAAGATAAAGGTAACGCTTCCACAGACGCATCGGCTCTTGCACTAATCTATAAAGCCATTCGAGACCGCGATTTTGTAGCCATTGCGGAGCTTGCGACACCGTTCCGGCGTGAAAATCAAACGCCGCGCCGACCGCCATCAGCGGCATCGCAAGCAAATTGCGATTTTCAAAAACCCAAGTTTCCTGTCGCGGACAACCTAAGCCGACTAAAACAATCGAAGCCCCGCTTTTGCAAATAGTTTCGGCAATCTCGATTTGTTCATCAGCCGTAACTTGTCGGAAACGCGAAGGCTGTTTGCCGGCTATTTCCAACTTCGGAAACATTTTCTTGAGATTTTTCTCAAACTTATCTAATACTTCCGTTTGGCTTCCATAAAGATAAATATGTAAGCCTTCATTTGCGGCTTGTTCGCAGACTTTTAAGGTTAAATTTGGTCCATAAACGCGGTCAGGCAGTTTTATCCGATAAAGCCAATTTAAAGCCCATCTAACCGGCTGACCGTCCGGCACAACGATGTCTAATTTATTTAAGCGATAACGATGAGTCGTGTCTAAAGCACCCGTCATTACTCCGTGAACCGCCAAAGCACTAACCGCCAACGGACGTTTTTCACGCGCCGCCGAGATGATTTTATCAACCGCCGCATCATAATCAACAGCACTTATCCCGACACCTAATATGTTTTGTTTTCCGAAATCTAGCATTTTTTCAATAGGCAGTGGCAGTAGCAGTAGCAGTGGCATATCGTTTTGAGTAATGCTCTTCGAGTAGTGGATGCCACTTTTTTAACAACATCAAAACGCCCGTTGTCGAGTGGCTACCAACTGCTTCTGCCACTGCTTCTGGACTCAAGCGGCGACTAATTGATATTTCATCTCTTCGCGCCATTTTTCCGTAGTTGCTTCAACTATTTCTTCGATAATTGTTTCCAAATCGTATTCGTATTCCCAATCGGGATAATCTTGCTGAAAACGTCTGACATCGCTTATCCACCAAATATGATCGCCTTCGCGTGCCGTATCGGAGAGGTCATAAAAAAGCGGTTTATTGGCTTTTTTCTCAGCAATTTCAATGGCTTCGAGAACCGAACAATTGCTGTGCCGGCTTCCGCCGATGTTATAAACCGCACCAGCTTTTGGATTTTGATAAAAATGCCAAAACGCTCTGACCAAATCGTTTGAGTGAATATTGTCGCGGACTTGTTTGCCTTTGTATCCGAAAATCGTGTAAGGCTTTTCATAAACCACGCATTTAATCAGATATGCCAAAAAACCGTGCAACATTGCGCCCGAATGAGCCGGTCCGGTCAAACATCCACCGCGAAAGACACCTGTTTTTATGCCGAAATAACGCCCGTATTCTTGCACCATCACATCCGCCGCTACTTTGCTTGCGCCGAAAACGCTGTGCTTGGAACTGTCAATGCTCATTGATTCGTCAATTCCAAATTTGAAATATGGTTGAGTTTCATCAATTTCCCAGCGACTGGCGTGTTCGACAAGCGGCAGAAAATTGGGTGTATCACCATAAACTTTGTTGGTTGAAGTAAAAATAAACGGTGCGTCGGGGCAAAATTCACGAGTCGCTTCGAGCAACACAAGTGTTCCCGTCGCATTAACGCTGAAATCCGTTAGTGGTTCTTTTGCCGCCCAATCGTGGCTTGGTTGCGCCGCCGCGTGAATGACAACCGAAATATTCTTTCCATATTTACGAAAAATATCCCGAATGGCATTTTCATTGCGAATATCCGTGGCGTAATGCGTAAAGTTTGGAAGCTGTTTTTTCAGCGATTCCGTATTCCAATCAACTGAGCCATCTTGACCAAAAAAATACTCGCGCATATTGTTATCAATGCCGATAACCTTAAATCCCAAATTGTGGAAAAATTTTGTCGCTTCACTGCCAATTAAACCCGAACATCCCGTAATAATTGCTATACTCATAAATCTTTATAAATCTCCAAGATTGTGTTTGTTTTCTTACTCTTACTAAGACTTATAAAGGGCGTTATTTTCCAAATTTTTAAAATTTTCGCGTGCCTGAAAAGTGTAACGCCGTCGTCCCGACGGCTGTCGGAGAAGCGTCCCGCGTCCACACTTTCTGTTGCAAAAAGGCCAGAATCAGGATTGCGTCTCGCACTCCAGACAGCCGTCGGGACGACGGCGTTAACTCCTTTGACGAATTTTC
>JANOXW010000360.1:0-10710 GCA_031418635.1 Acidobacteriota bacterium | reverse complement strand
CGGTGAAACGGTAGTTTCGCAATTTTTATGGGAAAAAGGCTATTCGCAGATTGACTATATTTTAGCGACACACGCCGACGCTGACCATATAAACGGACTTTCGGATGTCGCCAAAAATTTTAAGGTGCGTGGCGCGATGTTTGGCAGAACGCCGATTAAAAACGCCGAGTTTTCTGCACTTTTCGAGATTTTGCAAAAGCGCGATATTCCGCTTGTAAAAATTTCACGCGGCGATGTGATAAATTTTGACGCGGCGCGAATCGAAATTCTTTATCCCGAAAAAGATGTTGCGCCCGAAGCGATTTCCGACAACAATCATTCCGTCGTATTGCGTTTAATTTACGGTGAGAGAACATTTTTGTTGACAGGCGACATTGAAAAAAAGGCTGAAAATGATTTGCTCAACACGCCTGAATATGTGAGAAGCGATGTCGTCAAAGTCGCCCATCACGGCAGTCGGACTTCTTCAACACAAGCATTTGTCGAAGCGACACGCGCTAAACTCGTGATAATTCCCGTTGGACGCGAATCTCCTTTTGGACATCCGCACCAAGAAGTTTTGGAAAGATGGACGAATTCGGGCGCGAAAATCGTAACAACGGGGATGCGCGGCACAGTTTCGATTTCAACCAATGGAAAGGATTTGCAATTGAAAACTTTTCTGCGCTAAAACCACTCTCAAAAAACAAATAGCCCGAAAGATTTTTCCATAAAAACCTTCGAGCGTTCCTTTGTATCTAATACTGTTCTAAGTTTTACTCTATTTTGGCTGAAAAGTCAACTATTTTTTTTGAAGGTTTGAATGAGTGCAGACAAGATGTCCGCACTCCATTGGTTAATGGTTAAAATGTCGAACGCTTGTCAAGACCATCGCCAAACCGTGTTCGTTGGCGGCTTGGATGGTTTCTTCGTCGCGCATCGAGCCGCCGGGTTGGATAATTGACGTAATGCCGAATTTGGCGGCTTCGTCAATATTATCGCGGAACGGGAAAAATGCGTCGGACGCAAGAGCCGTATTTTTTAAGTCTAATGCTGTGCGCCCGGCACGCATCGCGGCAAGCCGGACCGAATCAACGCGATTCATTTGTCCTGCACCGACTCCGACGGTTTGATATTCGTTGGCAAAAACTATTGCGTTTGATTTGACGTGTTTGCAGACCTTCCACGCGAAAAGCAAAGCACGAATTTCTTCATCAGTTGGTTTTCTTTCCGTTACAATTTTTAAATCAAACTCTGCAATAACCAGATTATCGCGGTTTTGCACAAGCATTCCGCCCGAAATCGTGCGGTATTCGAAAGCGTCCGCAAATTCGCTGTCTTCAACGCGCAAGACGCGCAGATTTTTTTTCTTTTGGAAAATTTCTAACGCTTCATCGGAAAAATCGGGCGCGACGACGACTTCCGTAAAAATTTCGTTGACGATTGAAGCAGTTTCCGCATCAACCGTTTTATTAAACGCGACGATTCCGCCGAAAGCCGAAACCGGATCGGTGGCAAGTGCGCGTCGGTAGGCTTCCGTGTTGGTTGCGCCGATTCCGACACCTGACGGATTTGTATGCTTAATTATCGCGCAGGCTAGTTCGTCAAAATCAGAAACCAATCGCCACGCCGCGTCCGCGTCAATATAATTGTTATAAGACATTTCCTTACCGTGCAGAATTTCGGCTTGCGCGATGCCGAGATTTTCATAATGCTCATAAAGTGCAGCTTTTTGATGTGGATTTTCGCCGTAACGCAAATCGGTAACTTTGACAAAATCCAAAGTCATAAAATCGCTAAAATCTTCGTCTTCTTCGACGGTAACGGCGTGTCCGTTATTGCTAAAATCTTCATCATCAAACTCGTCGTCAAAATCATCGTCTTTAAATTCGTCCGATTCGGTGAGCAATTGATACAACGGATTTTCGGTCATCGGGTCAAGACTTTCAATCGAGAAAAACTCGTCATCGGACAGTTGTTCGTTGAGATATTCAGCAATTATCGTGTCGTAATAGGAGGTTTTCGTAAAGGCTAAAGCGGCAAAAGTTCGGCGCGTTTCCAGCGATAATGAACCGTCATCTTCGGCTAATTCATCAATCACTCGTTCATAAAGCCGCGTGTCGGTTACAACGGCGACATCGCGCCAATTTTTCGCGGCAGAACGAATCATCGCCGGTCCGCCGATGTCAATCTGCTCAATCGCTTCGGCAAGCGTTACATCTTCGTTTTCAATCGTTTCTTCAAACGGATAAAGATTGACGACGACAAGATCAATCGGTTCGATATTATGCGTTTGCATCGCGTTTCGATGCTCTTCATTATCTCTGAGGGCGAGAAATGCGCCGTGAATCTTCGGGTGCAAAGTTTTGACGCGTCCATCCATCATTTCGGGAAAACCCGTAACGTCGGAAACTTCTGTAACTTCCACGCCGTTTTCGCGCAAACTTCGCGCCGTTCCGCCGGTTGAGATAATTTCCACGCCGAATTTCTTCAAAGATTTGGCAAATTCAACAATATTCGTTTTATCCGAAACGCTGATTAAAGCGCGTTTGATTTTTCTTAATTCACTCATAAAATAAAATTAGCGGTCAGATTTGACCGCTAATGATGTAAAACAAAAGTGCAATAAAACACAGAGAACATAATTTCTCAGCTAAAAAATAATTCTGAAAGCAAATTTTGCTGAACAATCAATTAAAAAAAGAATCGTCCAAGAAACAAAAGGCTCAACAAAAATGCTAATGTGTAAATGACTACTTTGATAATACTCATAAGTTTTTTATCCTGAAAATGAGAGCCTTAAATGGTTACGAACAAAAAATTATTTTAGTTCCGTTTTTACTCCGATGTCAACAACCGCTAAAAAGTTTTCACGTCTTTTAATTCTCTGTGCAGAAATTTTATTATTCGTTGCGGCTTGTTCGGCGCAAGATTTTGAAGCGACGATAAAATTTATTTCACCCGCCACAGTTCGTATTGAAGGAAAGTTTTTGCGTGAAAATGTCATTCAGTCAAACAAAAATTGGGCATTTGCAAGTTCAATCGGAAACGTCGAAAATCTTGGTGAAAGAGTTTCGGATTTCAAATTATTTGATAAAATTGGTCAATCAATTTCCGTCAAAAAATTGATTGACGGCGAGTATTTATCGAATGACGAAGCATTTGCTTGGAGTTATCAAGTAAACTTAAATCCACTGCGAGACGAAAAGGCGATGGCGCATATTTCTTGGTTGAAAAATGAACAGGGAATTTTGATGCTCGACGATTTATTGCCGCAGTTTGTTGGCAAAGATAATCAGCCGATTAGTGCGAACATTAAACTTGAATTGCCGAAAGGTTGGGAAATTTTGAGTAGCGAACAGAGTTTGACAGAAAATGTTTTTCGCACAAGAAATGTCGAAAAAGCGATTTTTCTTGTCGGAAAAAATTGGCGTGAAAAGGAAATATCAAACAAACATCTTGCGCTTAATTTGGCAATTTCGGGTAAATGGAATTTTTCCGACGAGGAAGCCGTCGAAATGACAAGCGAAATTTTTGCCGTTTATCAAAAATTATTTGGCGAAATCAAGCGCGAAAAAGTGCAAGTTTCGTTAGTTCATTTTCCGAAAGAGATAAAATTCGGACGTTGGGAAGCCGAAACACGCGGCGCAAATGTAACTATTTTTTCCAGCGATATGCCGTTTAAAACCTTGTCGCGGCAACGTCTGCACGAACAATTGCGGCACGAACTTTTTCATTTGTGGCTTCCGAATAATCTGGCTTTGACGGGAAATTACGCTTGGTTTTATGAAGGTTTCACCGTTTATCAATCATTAAAAACGGGCGTTCAAATGAATCAAATTCGATTTGAAGATTTTCTCGACACACTTTCGCAAGCCTTTCAAACGGATAATTTTCAAACGCAAAAAATTTCGTTAATTGAAGCCTCGAAAAATCGTTGGAACGAGGCAAATGCGAACATTTATGCGCGTGGAATGTTAGTCGCTTTTTTATGCGATGTTGTGCTTTTGCGCGAAAGCAAAGGCAAAAACGAAGTTGCTGATATTTTTCGACAACTTTACAAACTTCATCGCTTGCCAAATAAAGCGCAAGACGGCAATATTGCGGTTTTTAATGTTTTGGGAAATTATGCGAGTTTGCAACCGATTGTTGAAAAATACATCAAAGGAATTGAGAAAATAGATTGGCAAACTGATTTGGACAGCATCGGCATCGAAACATCGGAAACGAATTTCGGCATAAAATTAAAGGTAAAATCTAAACTCAACGGGCGGCAAAAAGATTTATTGGACAAGTTGGGTTATAATAATTGGCGGAAATAAAAGGTTCAGAAGCCTACGCTTAGAGCAAGGGCGCACAGGTTCTGCTGAAATTGCACACTTGCTAACGCACGTGTTTCTGTCTTTATCCAAAAGTAAAATGCAATTACGAAAATTATTTATTTTATTGACTCTCTCGTTTTTTTGTCTGACGCTAGGCGGCTGTGCGTTGGTTGAATCGGTTTCTAATAATGTTTCGAGTCTTGTCGGGCTTGGCGAAACGGGAACGGTTATCGCTAATACGGCACAAATCCGCAGTTCTTATGCGGTTGTAGCGGCGGATTTGTTGGAAGTCAAACGCGGCAATACGCTTGATATTCTGGACGATATTAGCTTTGAAAAAGTGCATTGGTTACGCGTCCGCGCCCGCGACGAAGATAAAACAGAAGGCTGGATTGAAGCGCAAAACATTATTCTCAGCGACGCGTTGGAAAAATCAAAGAAAATTGGCGAAGAAGACAAAGATATTTTGCCGCAAGCCAGCGGACAACTTCGCGCCGCTTCAAATTTGCGCTTGTCGCCCGAACAAACCGATGAAAACATTTTGCTCAAACTTGACAATGGATCGAATTTCGAGATAACCGATTGGAAATTTGTCCCGAAAGCGCAGGATTCTCCCGACGTGGACGACGCTTCCAAAGGTCAGCAAAAACAGACCAAAGCCAAGACGAAAAACGCTGACATCGAAGCCGCTAAAGAAAAAAACGAGCCTGAAAAAACTGAAGACAAATACGATATTTGGTATAAAGTGCGGCTTGGACCGTCAGTTTCGCCCGCGCCTTCGGGTTGGGTTTTTGGGAAACAAGTTGAACTGCAAGTGCCAAGCGATATTGTTTTTTATCAGCAAAACAATAAAAAATTTGTTACCTGGCAACGGCTTGATAACATTGACACAAACGATAAATCAACTTCTAAAGACACGATGAAGGCGGCAAAGCCGGGAAGTTGGGTGATTTTTTCGAGAACTAATCTCGTCAAAGCAAAAGACGGTATTGAGCCTGATTTTGATGGGTTTTTGGTGCTTGGTTACGACAAATATAACGAAGAGCATTACACAGCGTATCGAAGCAATGAAGTTTGGGGACTTCTTCCTGTCAAAGTCGAAGGCACGGGCGACAATAAGTCGTTCACAATCCAACTTCACAACGTCAGCGGGCAAATGGAAGAAAAGCGTTTTGTCGTAACCAAAGACGCAAAAGGGCGCATCAAAGTAACTCCGCCGCCAGATATGGATAAAATGGATAAGTAAGCACTAAGCCAAAATGGATAACGGATAATGAAGATAAATCGAAAACCTGTGTAAAAACAAGGATCTAATAGATTTTATGAATTTTCATTAGACCTGAAAACTTATGCTTACCTGTTTAAGTAAAAAGTAAAGATGGATGAAGTTGATGATATTGATTTGGATAATCCGTTTCCTGAACCTTTCGAGGTGGAAATAACGGATTCGATTGATTTACACGCCTTTCATCCGCGGGAAGTAAAATCTGTGGTAGAAAATTACTTATCAGAAGCGTGGAAAAAAGGGTTTCAAGTCGTCCGAATAATTCACGGCAAAGGAATCGGTGTGCAAAGAGAAACGGTCAGAAAAATTTTAGCGGAAACTGATTTTGTCAAATCTTTCAAAAACGCGCCCGAATTTTCAGGCAATCAAGGAGCAACAGTAGCAAGGCTACAAGGGATGAAGGATGAAGGATGAGGGATGAATAAAGATAGGATATTTCTTATTCATCCTTCATCCCTCATCCTTCATCCCTCTTCTATCACGTCAGCCCAAACTTCTTCTTCCGCGTCTTCGCCAAAGTCATCAAAAATGCTTTCGAGAATATCGTTTTGTTCAGTAATTTGCTGTTCGGCATCTTGCAGTCTGTTTGACAAATATTTGGTGCGGTTTTCGAGTTCGTGAATCCGCTTTTTATGTTCGCGGTCAATGCGCTCCATATAAATCAAGTAAAAAAATTGCAAACCGGCAACGCCCGCTAACGACAACGACAGACCAATTAAGACATACCACATCATAACGATTTTGGGTGGCGGATGTTGGATTGCAGACTTTATCGGGCAATCGTTCCGCTTTTCTATTTTCCGTAATTATACTCTTGACCAATGCGAAAGGAAAAGCCAAAATTTAAATATCAACCGAAATGGAGAAAAAATGCACAAAAACATAACTGATTCTGATTCGTCCGCGCTAGTTTTGGACAGACGCGAGTTTTTTGTAACTTCTATTATCGCGGGATTTGCCCTGGCGGTTCAGCCAATTCAGGCACAGACGCAAATCAAAACCGACGAAAAAAGTTTAATCACGGGCGAGATAAAAATTCCCGTCGCTGATGGCGAATTTCCCGCTTATCGCGCTATGCCCGACACGAAAAACAAAAAGTTCCCCGTCGTTTTAGTCATTCACGAGATTTTCGGCGTTCACGAACATATCCAAGATTTATGTCGTCGCTTTGCCAAAAAAGGTTATATGGCAATCGCGCCTGCGCTTTATGCACGGCAGGGCGAAGTTTCAACCATTGCAACTATACAAGAGTTGAATAGAAGCATATTTTCCAAAATTCCCGACACGCAAGCGATGTCCGATTTGGATGCGACGGTTGCTTTTGCCAAGAAAAATAAGGGTGATACGAAAAAACTTTCGATTACGGGATTTTGTTGGGGCGGACGCACAGTTTGGTTATATTCCGCGCATAATCCGAAAGTTAAAGCCGGCGCAGCTTGGTATGGAAGACTTGTTCAAGCACCGAATTCACCGAAAAACGAAGTTCAGCCGACAATGCCGATTAATATTGCCAAAGATTTGAAAGTTCCCGTTATTGGATTTTACGGCGGACTCGATACGGGAATTCCGCTTGATACCGTCCAACAAATGCAAGATGCGCTTAAAACAGGCAAATCGAAATCGGAGATCGCCGTTTATCCAAACGCGAAACACGGTTTTAACGCTGATTACCGCGAAAGCTACAATCAAGAATCCGCCACCGACGCTTGGGCGAAAATGTTGGATTGGTTCGAGAAAAATGGGGGGAAATAGGTTCAAGGTTTCCGGTTCAAGGTTCAAGGTTAAAACCAGAAACCTTGAACCTTGAACCGGAAACCTTGAACCAGAAAAAATATGACAACACAAAATTTACAACTAATTTACACTCTATTATGCGATGATGTGCGGCTTGAGATGGGCAACAAAATATCGCTGATGGGAGTTTTTCAAAATATAATGGTGGAGAAATTGCCGATTTCGCTGATAAAATTTGCGGTCGTTAATCATTGGCGCGGCGAAGGACATCATCAAACCGAAGTGCGGATCATTTCACCTGACAAAATAAACACCGTCGTTACGTCGCAACCGACAAACATCGAACTTGCGCCCGGCGGTTTTACCGATAACGTCAGTTTTTTTGTCAACGTCGTGTTTCCGACTGCCGGAACTTATTGGGTGCAAACTTTAGCAAATACCGTTTTGTTAGAAGAGTTTCCGCTAATTGTTACTGACGCAAGAACGACAGCGGGAATTCAACCGCCGGAAGAAATTTCGGAAACAGTGAATTAAAGTGAAAAGGTGAAAAAGTTGGTTGGCAACATTCAACTAAACTTTTTCACCTTTTCACTTTTCCACTTGTAAAGTGATTGCCAGCCGATAAATTGCCGCACTACTTACTTCGATTTCTTTGCTTGCTGATGCGCCTTTGACGGAAGCGGTAACGCGATATTTTGCCACGCCTTCGCTAAACTTAAATGTAAATTCGCCACGGGCGTTTGGTTCGCCGCCGTAACTCGTCGAACTCGTGCCGATTTTTTGAGTTGAGCCGTCGCTTAAAACTTTTTCAATTTCGACTTTCGCACCTGCCACGCTTCGCCCGTCTTGGTCAAAAACCGTTCCTTTGATGATCACTTGTGTTCCTTGGTCAATCGTTAAAATCAGCCGATCTCCCAAATCGTTGGTTTTCTTTTTTTGCACACCGACGTTATACATCAAACCCGAACCGTAACCGTTTTTGCTGAAAACGAGATTATAAACTCCGGGTTTGAGTCCTTCTAACTGAAAATTTCCCTTGTTGTCGGACGTGGTTGATTTAACGTCTTCGCTATTTTGGCGAGCAGTTATACTGACATCGGCGATGCCTTCGCCTTTCGTTGTACGAACTTTTCCTTTGACGCTGCCGGTTTCTTGAGCAAGCGCAATACCGGCGGAAACAGCCACAAATAAAATCAATAAAACGAACCTTTTCATAAATTTTACGCATTTGCGGTTTCGGTTTTTAATTCTTCCCGAAATTGTTCCGCTACGTCATTGATGATTTGTTCAAGCGTTCGGGTTGGCTGATAACCGAGCAGACGTTTGGCTTTTTCAAGCGACGGAACACGCCGTTGCATATCTTCAAAGCCTTCGCCGTAGGCTTCTTCGTAGGGAATGTAGCGGATTTTGCTTTGACTGTCGGTCATCGCAATTGCTTTTTCCGCCAAACCTTTGATGGAAACTTCTTCGTTATTACCGAGATTGATGACTTGCCCGAAACATTCGGGCGTTTCGATGGCTTTGGTCAAACCTTCGACAATATCTAAAACATGCCCGAAACAACGCGCTTGATTGCCGTCGCCGTGAACAATCAACGGTTCGCCGCTCAAAGCGGCTTTGACAAAATTTGGCACGACCATTCCATATTGTCCGGTTTGGCGCGGTCCGACTGTATTAAATAATCGAACAACTACAACCGGCAGACGGGTTTCTTTCCAATGCGCCAACGCCAAAAATTCATCCAAAGTTTTCGCGCAAGCGTAAGCCCAACGATGCTTATCCGTAGAACCCGTCAGCAAATCGTCATCTTCTTTGAACGGAATCGAATAACCTTTGCCATAAACCTCTGATGTCGAAGGAATTAGCACGCGCTTGCGATAGCGCGAACAAAAACCGAGAACGACATCCGTGCCGCGAAAAATAGTTTCGATGGTTTTGACCGGATGTTCCATAATCAGTTTGACACCGACCGCGCTTGCCATATGGAAAACTCTGTCGGTTTCCCGAATAAGTTCTTCCATCAAGGAGCTATTCAAAACCGTGTCAATAATCAACCGGAAGTTCTTTTTGCCTTCGAGATGTTCGATGTTTTGATAGCGTCCCGTCGAAAGGTCGTCAATGACTGTAATTTCGTGTCCTTCGTTAATAAGTTTGTCGGCGAGATGGCTTCCCACGAAACCTGCGCCGCCCGTGATTAAAATTTTCATAAAGTTATTTTTCAATTATTAAGACTAATTTTTGTTATTTAAATTTTCCAATCTTTCGGCGAAATAAGCAACTGTTTTCTGCAAACCTTCGGCAAGCGGAATCGTTGGCGACCAACCCAAAAGATTTTTGGCGCGTTCGATATTCGGCTGACGTTGCTTCGGGTCGTCTTGTGGCAACGGCAGATATTTTATTTTTATCTCTTTGCCGACTATTTTAGCGACTTCGTGTGCGAGTTCGTTCATCGTAAATTCGCCCGGATTGCCGAGATTTACCGGTTGATGAATAGTTTCCGCTTCCGTATTCATTAAACGAATAATGCCTTCGACCAAATCATCAACATAGCAAAATGAACGGGTTTGTGTGCCGTCGCCATAAATCGTCAAATCCTCACCGCGCAACGCTTGAACGATAAAATTGGAAACAACACGCCCGTCATTTTCCATCATTCTGTCGCCGTAAGTGTTGAAAATACGCACAATGCGCGTGTCAACATCATTTTGCCGATGATAATCCATCATTAAAGTTTCCGCCACACGCTTGCCTTCATCGTAACAACTACGCAAGCCAATACAATTTACATTACCAAAATAATCTTCCGTTTGCGGATGAACCAACGGATCGCCATAAACTTCGGAGGTCGAAGCCTGCAAAATGCGGGCGCGAACCCGCTTTGCCATTCCCAACATATTGATTGCGCCCATCACGCTGGTTTTCACCGTTTTGACCGGATTATATTGATAATGCACCGGCGAAGCCGGACACGCGAAATTATAAATCTGGTCAACTTCGAGTAAAATCGGTTCGGTTACGTCGTGCCGAATCAGTTCAAACCGATGATTGTCGAGCAGATGAAAAATGTTTTCCCGTCTGCCGGTAAAAAAATTGTCAAGACAAATTACCTCGTGTCCTTCGTCTATCAACCTTTCGCAAAGATGCGAGCCGATAAATCCCGCGCCGCCCGTTACAAGTATTCGCATAATTTAAATAGTCGAGAGTAAAGAGTTGAGAATAGCGAGTCAAGAGCTAAAAGTCAAAAATTCTTTTTTACGCTCTTAATTATTTTCTACAAAATTATTGTTTATTTTCGCCTTTAATTTTGTATTCAAATTCGCGTAACTTGCTGATGATTTCGCGCAAATCTTGGTAGTTAATTCAAAAAGGTTTTGCTTTCTCACAATATTC
>JANOXW010000359.1:0-4409 GCA_031418635.1 Acidobacteriota bacterium | reverse complement strand
CTTACAAATATCTCATAATCACCCGCCGTAATCGCCACCCAACTAAGCGTTTCAAATCCCGCGATTCCGTTCGGACTATCCATCATTGCCAACTGTTTGCCGTTAGCATCAACCAATTTCAGCACGACATCAGTCCCTTTCTGTTCAACCCGAATTTGCAGAAACTCATCGGCAACAAGCGAAACCTGATAACGATGCGTTTCTCCACCGACAAGCCGGCGTTCAACCGTCTCAGTTGGCAATAAAACTTGTATCGTATTGATACCTTGTCCAATAGCGGTCAACGTCAACAAGAAAAAAATACAAATAGTTTGTAGTCGGTGCATAACTAAAGCAAAATTGGCAGAATCAAAAGTTGGTAATTTCAGAATTTAATTTCGATTGATAAATGTTGAAAATTACTTCCCGTTTTTTGATACTCGATTTATTTTAATCTATGTAATCAAACTTTTCTAAGTTTTAGTCAAGATTATCAAAATGCTTAGGAAAATAATAATTCCTAAGCATTTTTCCCATTGAACTTGCACAGACTTTGTGAGGACTAATTGATTTTCAAAGCCACGTCAATTAAGAATGGAGGCACGTTTAATGTTTGCACGCCGGTTGTAACATTTTGAGTAGCAAGAATCGCGCCGGTTGACGGATTTATCCAAGTCGCCGTGCCTGCTTTCGGCACATCAATTGTTACGCTAATTCCGCTGGTCGAAGTCGTATGATTAGTGTAGGCGTGAAAATATGCGCCGTAGATGTCCGGTGAACTAACGGCATAACCTCTCACTAAATTTGGATTATTAATCGTAACCGAAATAGGTTGCGCCGCCGAAAAATCTTTAGTGTAACTCTGATAAACCTGAATATAACCTCTTTCCTCTGGTCCGAGATAGATATTTAGCGGATATGGAGTAACGTCAGTAGTGTTCCACATAACTATTGATGCTTCATTAAAAAATGCAGTCCAAACAGTTAATCTCATTCTTAATGAAGATAAAGGGTCAGAGTTGTTTCCATTATTGCCCCATTCTCCATAGACAATCGGTTTATTATAAGTTTTCTTACCTTCTTCTAATATTCGATTGACAATTATGGTATCGGCTATAAATTGATTTCCCGAAACTGTCGGCTCATACAAATGCGGCGATGTAAAATCTAGTGCCGGAATATCGTGAACTTGCGGAGTTAAGTTATAAGTAAAACTGTGTGAAACCGGGTGTCCGTAAGGATCGTTGGCTTTTATGTAATTTGCCGCCGACGTAACGACATTATCGGAATCGCTTGATTCGTTGGATACTTCCCAAAAGTCCGCATACGCGCCGAAACGATCTATACAATACTGAATATATCGTAATCCTGACGGACTAACATCGGTTGTTGAATTGTTGAAGAAAACAAACTGCAACTTCATTCCATACTGCTTAACTTTCTGCACGAACTCATCTCCGAGTCTGCCGTTTCTGTCATTGTAATAGTTTCCGAATGAGTTATTAGTTCCTTTCAAATCGAAGGAACAATTATTAACACTCCATCTAAATAGATTAAATCTGAGATTTCCCGTGCCGTTACCGTAAGCCGAGAAATATGTATCAAGGTCAACAAAAAGTGTTGTTGGAGGAAATGGTGGAAGCGGTATTCCGCCTTCCATCGTCATCTTAAGACCATCTCCAACTCGCGGATATTCACGCACACAATCAACTATGCCTATCGGATTAAACGGCGTTCCGTTGTCGTTTAACCATTGGAAATTATTCGTCGGATGCCTTTTTACAAACCCGCCCGAAATCTGCGAACCAACCACTAAACTTCCCGTTTGAATAATCGGCGTTCCGTTATTTTGGGTAATGGACGCGCTCCAATTCCACGTTCCCGTTTGATTCGGCGCAAATCGCGCTTTGTATAGTGCGGGACTATGATAAAAACCGTTTGTAACAATCGTTGATGAATCGGGAGCAGTCCAAGTTACTCTAATTCGCACATCTTCGTAAGGATTTGTGTAATTACCGTTCAGATTAAAATCTACTTCCTTAATTCCAAAACCACCTTTTATCTTGCCCGAACCGCTTGGAGTCGGCGTTGGTGTCGGCGTAACAGTCGGAGTTGGAGTCGGTGTCGGCGTTGGTGTTGGTGTTAGTGTCGGTGTTGGTGTCGGAGTAGCATTACTACATCGCAATCTAATCAATGCGCCGTGAAATTGATTTGTTGCTCGTAATGTGATGTCAACGGCTTGATTGGGATTGATTATGTTGTAAGTTGCCGTAACCGGATTATAAGTTCCGGGTGTAAATGGCGGAATATTAACATTCGCATTAGTTGCATTTACAACGGTGAATGTTCGCAGACCACTTCCTGAATCAACGTGGTCAACCGTTATCGTGTTTAATCCGTTGGTTACGGCAAACGCACCTAAACCACCCGGAAACAAACTCGGATCTTCTGAAACTGTGATTGTTGGAGTGCAACTTATTGGTGTTGGTGTCGCAGTCGCGGTTGGAGTTGGAGTTGGCGTGGCAATCGGAGTCGGAGTTGGTGTTGGCGTTGATGTTGGTATCGGCGTTGGCGTTGGTGTAACAGAACTGCATTGCGCCCGAATCAATAAACCGTGAAATTGATTGGTAACTCTTAAATTTATATCAACGGCTAAATTCGGATTAATGACAGTAAAAGTAGCAATAACCGGATTATAAGTTCCGGGTGTAAATGGCGGAATGTTCACAACCGCATTGGTCGCATTAACAACGGTGAATGTTCGCAGACCGCTTCCCGAATTAACCGAATCAGCCGTTATCGAACCTGCATTGCCAGTGATGGCAAATGAAGATTGACCGCCCGGAAACAGAGTCGGATCATCGGTAATCGTCAAATTCGGAGTGCAAACATTAACCGGAGTCGGCGTTGGTGTCGGACTTGCCGCTGTAACTGTAATTACGGCGACGTTGTGAACTCCGTTCGGCGCAGTTGCGGTAATAGTTGCAGTTCCGACTGAAACGCCGGTAATATTCCCTGATTGATTAACTGTCGCAACACTCGTATTTCTTGATGCCCAAACAAACGGAGTAGCCGGAATAATTTGCCCGTTTTCATCTCTGGCAATCGCCTGCATCTGCGAAGTTGTGCCGGCTTGTATAGTTAGCGAACTCGGAGTAATTTCTACTGAAGTAACGATGCCCGCCAAAAGTAAAGACGATAAATTAATTAAAAAAAGCGATTTGATATTAAAAAGGAAATTAAAAATAAACATAATTAAGTATTTCTCTAAAAGTTTGTCAATTAAAAGCAGAAACTTTATAAATACAATTATAATAAAAATTGTTTGAATCTCATAATTTGTTTTCGCACATCGCCAATACCCGATAAAAATAAACGGCAAAAAATAAATTTGACTACCAACTCCGCCTTGCCTGAAAATTTATGTTGTTGATTTTGCACACCTCTGCTATGATAGCTGACAAATTCACGGCACGGCTTTCAGAAGAAAACAATAGATGGAAGACAAAGTTTATGAAATGAGCGACGAATATAAACAAACGGTTGCCGGTTTGCTTGAACTTTTTGAAACCCGCGACGAATTGCTCAAAGCGATCAAGATTGCGCCGCCCGACAGGTTACGCGAAGGTCAAGAGATGCTCATCTTGATAAATGAACAGATCGAAAAAACCGAAGCGATGCTGGCTGAGGAATATGAAACGTATCAAGCTCATCAAAAGGCACTCGAAGCGCAGAAAGAAAAATTTGATGAAATGAAACAACGGATGGAAATGGTCTTCATTTATGTAAAATATCGTTTGCCCGAAAAACTCGAAGAACTAAAAGCCACCATATTTAACGAGATGACACCCGAATGGATACAGGACTTTTACGATAACGTCGCCATTCTCGAAGCAACCCGTCTCGAAGAACTAATTGCTGAAGCACCAAAGAATGAATGATCAGCCGAGTTTTTTGGAGTGATTTTTGATGGTTTTTTGGCGAAACTCGTATAACACGCTTTTTTTGCTCATAACAGACGCGGAGTCGTGTATAACCGAGATTTTTTGCTCATAACCGAGATTTTTTGCTCATAACAGACGCGGAGTTGCTCATAACACGCTTTTTTTGCTCATAACAGACTTTTTTGAGACATAACAAACTTTTTTTACTCATAACACGGAATTTTCGTTCATAACAGAGATTTTTTGCTCATAACAAACTTTTTTTGAAGGTGAACGGATTTAATCAAAAAAAACAAGGAGAATTTTTTATGGATGGTGATGAACGAAGACGAGTCGAGATGTTTATTCGCGTGCGGCAGTTCGGCGTGGATAATGTGGCTGATTTTCCGGCGGGTTCAATCGGCGCGACGCAGTTTGCCGCGATTAACACGGCGATTGCCGAAGTCGAGCAGTTTGCCGGCGATCAAGTTGCCAGTTTCGGCGATG
>JANOXW010000358.1:0-2876 GCA_031418635.1 Acidobacteriota bacterium | reverse complement strand
CCGCGTAGTTCAAAAGAAAACGACACGGCTTAAAAAAATGGAGCCACCTTCGAGACTCAAACTCGAGACCTTTCGATTATGAATCGAATTCCAGTCGTAAAATACGGTAACATAGATTTTCAACCAAGCTATCCATCGCCTTATAATTGTTGCATTTGCACCTAGTTTTCAAAAAATCCGTCTCCACTTGTTTTCACCCGATAACATAGATTATCATCAAGGTCTTAGATAACTTCTTAGATAACTGGTCGGTGGCGATATGAATAACGGTCAAGAAAATCAAGAGAGCGAAACAAAACGCAAACGCTCGGCTCCGCGCTATTGGGTTGAAATCAAGGGCAAACTTTATGCCCGCCTTCAATATAAGGCAGAAAACGGCAAGTATCAAGTCAAATACAAGCCGATAACCGATAAGCGAACCGCCAAGCGTGTGGTTGAAGAGATGCGACAGGAACTCCAAGCGCACGGCGAAGAAACTTTACAGGCAGACAAACTGACTTTTCGGGAACTTGCCGGGCGGTATGAAAAGATAAAACTCGTTCCCGCCATCTATCAGAACGGGATAAAAATTTCAGGCAAGCGATCAGTGGCTTCAACTAAATCCGCCTTGATCCCTTTACAAGCATTTTTTAAACAAAAAACAATTCGTTCTCTCAAGGCAAGCGATATTGAAGCCTATAAAACCTTGCGGCTCAATACACCAGTTGAAAGGGAAATCAACGTCAAAGTCGAAACCATAGACGAAAACGGCAAGACTAAAATTACACTGCGAAAAGAGAAGAAAATCACTTCGCGCAAATTAGCTACGGTCAACCGCGAACTTGCGCTTCTCCGGGTAATTCTGAACTTTGCCGTGCAAAACGAATGGCTTATCAGAAATCCGTTTGTGTTGGCAAAAGGCATTATTTCAATGTCCGCTGAAGTCGAACGCGACCGTGTGTTATCTTTTGCCGAAGAATCCCGCCTACTCGCCGTCTGTGTTGACCGCCGCGCTCATCTAAAGCCAATTCTTATTTGTGCTCTTGATACGGCGATGCGGCGCGGTGAGATTTTCAAAATGAGGTGGCAGGACGTAAATCTCTTAACCAATGAAATCCATATTCCGCAAACCAACACCAAAACCGAAGATGCCAGAGTTGTCGGAATAACGCCGCGCCTTAAAGATGAACTGGAACGACTTTGGGAAGTTTCACCAAAAGATTACAACCAGAGTGTTTTTGGCATTACCGATACCATCAAAAGGGCTTGGAAAACGGCTTGTCGGCTGGCTAATATTGAGGATTTCCGTTTTCACGATTGCCGTCATACCGCCACTACCAGAATGATTTCATCAGGTTCACCGCACACGGAAGTGATGAAAATTACCGGACATTCACAATTGAAGACATTCTTGCGGTATCTCAATATTACATCGGAAACGGCAAATAAAGTTGCTTCTAGGCTGAGTAATTATATGACTAACAAACAAATTGTTGCCAATAATGTTTCCGAACTGCTGAATTAAAAGACATCAATTGGATTTGACGATTTTCCACATCAAAATCTCAGTTTGTTCAAATAAAATAAAATTGGTTGCTTTGGAAAAGGACAGATAGTTGCCGTGCCGTTATTGTACGGATTCTCCGACCCGACATTCGAACCGTGCGGGTCCAATACCGCTACCTCATTATCCAAAATAAATGACATAACGCTTCCGGTTTAACTGTTTCCAAGTCTTTTCCGAGCAGATTGTTGTTAACTAAACTCATCGCGTTGACCAGCACCATCTCGCACCGACTGTTGAACTCCCGCATTATTGCCCGATGGGTCGAGTTCCGCCGGTGCGTTCTGTGTTCCGTCATTCTCTGCCAGCACACCGTTAGCAAATGTTTTGACGCTCATTCCCGAACTGTCCGTGTGCTTAAAATTGATGGTTTCCCCCACTTCACCATTGTAGTAATAACTGAGCTTTTGCTCCGCCACGATTGCCCCCGCCGCATAGATGAGCGTTCTCGCTTTTCTACCGTCGGAATTTATTTGGGTAACGACTTCGCCGCCCAACACCGTTGAGCGCATAAAGTATTTCGGATTGACGTTTAGCCACCGCGCTCCGTTTCTGAATTGCCGGTAATATCGCTCCGTGCGTTTGCCTTCGCGCCCGTCGCCGTCATAGAGTTGGTTTATCTTTCATTTTACAGAGAGTTTTGTGTCCGAAATAATTAGACCATATCATTAGAATCTATACTCAATTCTTGTATTTTGCTTACCAGATATTTTATCAGCATCTTTCATCAAAAATCCTTCTTTTTGTTGCTCTGCTAAGGTGAGAGGTGTTTTTAATTTTGGCGGAATTGTGAGTTTGAGAATGATTTCTTTATGATTGTAACTACTTCGAGCATAAGGTAAACTCAGTTTGACCAAAACTTTTTCATTTTCAATATCGTAGAAAGCAAAACTTGTTAGAAAATCCTCGTCTAATCTATATTTGTAACCATCAACAAGTATTTCCTGACCCCTTTCTTCAATCAGTTTTACCAAGTCCGAAGCACTTCTCAATCCATCCAACATCTCTTTTTCTTCAAGAATCTGATGTATACTTTCATCCTTGAGAAGTTCGGCTAAAATTTCCTTGTCATCAAACAAATCGGTCAAACTCACCGCAAAATTGGATTTGGGAGAATCAAAACTTAAACTCATTCCGTATTTAGTTTCTTGATAAAGAGAATTTCTATCTTTGCTGATGTCAACCGTCGTATGTCTTAGACTTCTTGCGTCTAGCATTGTTCCGCCAATGCCTGTATAAGCATCCTTAAAGCTGATTAAAGTGCCTACCACCGAAAGCAGTTGAAATCCGCGTTCAATAGAGCATACATCTATTCTGTCTTTAAGGCAGCCGC
>JANOXW010000357.1:0-5707 GCA_031418635.1 Acidobacteriota bacterium | reverse complement strand
TCGATGACTTCGTTTGCCGGACGACGGCGTTTGTATGGTCTGTCGGTTGTCATCGCGTCGAACGAATCGGCGAGATTGACGATTTTGGCGATATACGGGATTTCTTTATCTTCCAAACCGTCGGGATAACCGCGTCCGTCTAATCTTTCGTGATGATATTTGGCGGCAAGCGGAACGTCCGTGTATGGATGATGAATCGGCAGTAAAATTTCGTAACCAACGCTGGGATGTTTGTTTAATTCGGCGGATTCTTTGGCGTTGATGCGATACGGCGCGTTGATGATTTTGCTTTCGACGGTTAATTTTCCGATGTCGTGCAGATAACCGGCAATCGAAACACCTTCGACCTTTTCGTCGTCCCAACCAAGTTCCGACGCGATGATTTCCGAGTATTTGCCGACGCGCACCGAATGTCCTTCGGTGTATTTGTCCTTGCAGTCAATCGCCGTAGCAAACGCTTTGACCGTATCTTTATAGGTGTGGCGCAAATCGTCATACAAACGGCGGTTTTCGTCGGAACGGCGTTCGAGTTCCGCCATCAAATTGCGTTGTGCGATGCCGACTCCGATGTGTCGCGCCATCGCGCAAATAATGTCTTTGTCGTATGAGCTATAAGGTTCGCCGTTTGCCTTTTCGCCCAACATTATCACGCCGACAATCTCATCACGAATGACCAATGGCACGAGAAGTTCGACGCGCTTTTTTTCAAAACTGCGGTCATAAACTTGGAAAAACGGCAAAACTTTCGCTTGAGAAATTTCGATCACGTTCAAGCCGTTGATTAGAAATTGGCGTTCGTCTTCGTAACAAAGCGACAAACTAAGCGGAAAATCATCACCGAATCCGCGCACGACCAGCATATTCAATTCGTGTGCAAACCGCGAATAACGCGCCACGCCGCCGCGCATAATCGCCAACGAACCCAACAAAAGATGCAACGACGTGCGAATCATCTCTTGAAAATTTTGCTTATACGTGACCTCGCTACCAAGTTCTGCCAACGCCCCGAAAGTGTGTATTAGTTTTTGTTGATTTTCCATTTTTTGACTGATTCATTTGGTCATTGATTCATCGAATCATTTTGGAAAAACTAAATGAATAAATGATTCAATTTAAAGTAACGTGATTTGTCAGACCGAGCATCTCGAAAAGTTCGATTGTTTCGGCATTAACTTCGGAAAATACGACGCTTGCCTCAGAGTTTGAAGCGGCATCAATCACGCCGAGCAAAATTGAAACGCCGATGCTATTGACAATTTCCGTTTCGGCAAAATTGACGACCAGCGTTTTGCAACCTGCATCAAGTTGCCGTTTGCACTCACGTTCAATCATCTCACCACTCAGTTTATTCAGATAATCAGTAGCAAAAACCGTCGCCGTCTCGCCTTCGCTACGCACAGAAATAGCCATATTTTATTTGCGGAGTTTTTATTTAGGGTAGATTTAGAACTCGAGGGTTAAGGTAAAACTTTAAGCCATCAATGTCAACTTCCTTTAAACGAAATCAAAAATGAAACTAAAATATCGCTGAAAGGATGACTTTTCAACGCGAATTTATCAGAACTTTTATGATGAAAAAGCAAAACCCTAAAAACTCGGCTTGACAATAGAAACAGAAATTCTTAATCTTTTAATTCGCTTTGGCATTAAAAACCGAAGCGTATTCCGCAGTAGCTCAATGGCAGAGCATTCGGCTGTAAAACAAGTTGCAGCTTTCACAGGCGACTGTGATTGAAAAATCGGATGAATTCAAGGAAGCCTTAACTGATGAAAATTAGAATGGTAATCTTGAGCGAAGCCTGTTGAATGGTTTAAGAGTAAACAGGAACGTGCAGAGACTAGAGATTGAGGAAACCAAACCGATAAAATCTCCACGAGCGTCCGACAACTTTTGAAAGAAAGTTGATGAGATAGTCCACACTCAAACGAAAGTTTGGGGTAAAGTGTAACCGAAGGGTTGTAAGTTCGAGTCTTACCTGCGGAGCCAATTTTAGTAAAAAAGTCTGTGAATTAATCGCAGGCTTTTTATTTTTACACAAATTGTCCCGCCGCGAATGCGGAAGCCCACGCCCACTGAAAATTATAGCCGCCAAGCCAACCTGTAACGTCCAAGACTTCGCCGATAAAATATAAGCCTTTGACGCGCATTGCTTCCATCGTTTTGGATGAAAGTTCGTCGGTTGAAACTCCGCCGCACGTTACTTCGGCTTTTTGATAGCCTTCGGTTTCGTCAAATGCGATTTGCCAAGCGTTGAGTCGTTCGGCGATGTCAGCGAGTTCGATGTCGCTGTAATTTTTCAAAGGGTTTGATTTAATAATCGCTTCACAAAAGACAGAGGCAAAACGGTTTGGCAAAAACTCACTCAAAAAGTTTGCTAATTCCTTTTTGCTGTCGCGTGAGTTTTGCAAAATCTCCAGCGCATTTTTTGTTGGCAATAGATCAATCGTAACGCTTTTGCCGTGCTTCCAATAAGAAGAAATTTGCAAAACGGCGGGACCGCTCAAACCTTTGTGAGTAAATAAAATGTTTTCGCGGAAAGACTCTTTGCCGTAGGAAATATCAGCATCGAGCGAAACGCCAGCCAAATTTTTGAAACTTGCAGGGAAATTATTTTGAAAAACAAATGGAACAAGCGCAGGTCGCGTTTCGACGATTTTTAAGCCGAATTGCTTGGCGATTCGATAGCCGAAATCCGTCGCGCCGAGTTTCGGAATCGAAAGTCCGCCCGTAGCAATTACCAAACTTTCGCAAGTAAATTTGCCTTGATTGGTTTCAATTTCAAACAAATCATCTTTGGAAACTTCTTTAACCGAACAATTAAGCCGAATTTCAACCTTTGCCCGACGGCATTCATCAAGCAACATTTCGACAATCAGCCGCGACGATTCACGACAAAAAAGCTGTCCGAGTTTCTTTTCGTAAAATGTGATGTTGTGTTTTTTGACTAACTCGACAAAATCCTGTGGTGTGTAACGCGCCAACGCCGATTTGCAAAAATGCGGATTTCGGGAAATGAAATTTTCCGCTTTGGCGTTGATATTAGTGAAGTTACAACGTCCGCCGCCCGAAATAATTATCTTGCGCCCGACTTGCGCGTTATGCTCCAAAACCAGAACTTTGCGCCCGCGTTTTCCCGCTTCGATAGCGCAAAAAAGTCCCGCCGCGCCTGCGCCGATGATGATGACATCGAATTTCATTTAAGCCAAATAGCGTTGGCGCAAAATGTCGGTGTGATGTCGAATATGTCCGACCATAATATATGCAATGGCGCGAACTGAAACCGTCGCTTCACTCGCCGTGCCAAGATACGACCACGCTTCATCGGTCAGATTTTTGAAAAACAACACATTCGACCGCCGAAGCAACGAAAATTCTTCAATTAAATCAGAAAGTTTGGCATTGTCGAAATTCCCATTTGCAACATAGCCGTCTTGCTCAAAACCCGCCAACGGCGTTTCATCGCGGCGCGAAAATCGAAATGCCCGATAGGAAAAAACCCGTTCACCATCAATCAGATGTCCGAGTATTTCTTTAATGCTCCATTTTCCTTCGGCATATCGAAAATCGGCTTTTTCTTCGGAAATCGCTCCAAACAAATTGTTTAATTCGTCTAGTTGATTTTCCATAGCGGAAATAATGTCGGTTTCTTCAACCAACGAAATGTATGTTTCGTGATATTCGGCATATTCTTTTTTTTCAGGACGATTCATAAATACTATTTTGAAAAATATTGTTATTGACAGCCTTTCCTTATTTAATTCTTTACATTTTTTTTCTCATTCCATAAATAAATGCAGGAATTTGCTTGGTTGGTGTGTCGCTTGGAAAACACAGAAATCTTGATTCTTGCGTCCAATTTGGTATTAATGCTAAGGCTGTAGTGGTTACGGTAAAACCAGAAATCATTAAAACGATGGAAGTAACGGCGAAAATTTTTACAATTATGTTTTGGGTTTTCTTTCTCATAAACACGAAAATTCTAACATATCTGCATAATAATAACTATGTTCAAATTCAAACGAATATCTTTGTAGAAACACGCAATTAATAACGCTTTTACTTATTCAAGAGTGCATACAACCGTATGCGCGGCTTTCAAATCGGTTTCGATGCGGAGTCGTTTTTTCTCGTTTTCTTCGGGCAGAATGCTTATCACATTTGCCTGATATTTTTTGACGCATTTGCCTTTTTTGTGCCGCTTGATTTCGCCCAAAACTGATTCGGTTTGCCCGATGCAAACTAAGGCGTGATGACCTTTTTTCCGTTTATCAATTTTGCGTTTCGAGATAACATAAATCGCCGAAACGTCTTCGAGTTCGGCATCAATCGGAAAAACTTCAAAGTCGTAACGCTCTTTTTTGCCGCGAAAAATTGCCGAACCAATTGGTTTCGCCTTTTTCTTTTTCGGTTTCCGCGCAACTTTATTTTCGATTATTTTAACTAGCGGCGTTGGTTGAATTTTGTCTGCCAATTTAGCATTTTTCGGCTTGATTTTGTTTTCAGGCAACTCAATTTTTGCTCTCGGAGAAGTAGATATAATTGCTTGAGGTTTTGTTTTTATTGCTTTTGCTAATTCAGGCTTTTCAACTTTTTTCTTAGCTGATTTTAATTCTACGCTTTCGGCTTTAACTTTCTTGACTGAAACAATCGGTTGAGGTTCTACCGATTTAGTTTTGACAAATTTAGTTTTTTTCAATGAAACAGAAGGCGCAAGTATTTGAGTTTTCACGCGGCTTTTTTCAGCTAAATCAACCGATTTTATTTTTGTCGTCGGTTTTGTTTTCGGCGCGGAAATAATTGTCTTTTTTTCAACAGATTTTGTTGTTTTTGCAGAAATAATCAGCGGTTTTGTTTTCGGTTCAGCGGCGACAATCGCTTTTGCATTAGTCAATATGCGTTTCATATAAAACATTGTATTATAAATGAAACGCTAAATCAAAACTCGAAAAGCTAATTTTTTGCAATGAAAATAAAGCGTTGAATCGAGTTTGGAATAAGTTTTTGTTCAAACCTCACGCCGTATGTTTCCAAACTTTCGCCGAGATTATTTCCGCCGAAAAAAAGCAATCCGCAACGGCGCGACCATTTGAGAATTTTTGGCAATTTTTCGGTAAATCTATCAAGAGCGCGACAAGTTACAAAATCAATGTCGGGTTTGGCAAGTTCTTCAAACTGTCGGTTGAGAATTTCGGCGCGATTTTCCAATTTGCATTCACGCACAACTTCTTCGAGAAATTTCGCCTTTTTCAGTTTCGATTCTATCAACACGCCGCATAAATCTTTTCGCGCAATCAAAAGCGGAACGGAAGGCAAACCCGCGCCTGTGCCGATGTCGGCAAACTTGGCGTTTTTCGGTAAAAAGTTTTGCAGAAAAAGCGATTCGAGAATGTGTCGCACAGCAAAATTGTCAGGCGATGAAGGCGCAACTAAATGCAGAAATTCATTGTGCTTTTGAACGAGTTCGTAATAATCGGCAAGTTTGTTCAGCATTATCAAACTTAGCGAAACATCAAAAATTTGCTGATTTGCGGTCAAAGCGTTAATAAATTGTTGGCGTGAATCATTCATCGAAAAAAGTCAAAAAAATTGATGCCTTAGCTTTATAGAAAAAAAGCCGTAAGCGCAATTCTCAAGGCTTTTTTTCTATTTTTTTCAGCTATAAATTTGCTAAATGTAAAATCGTGGTGGCTGGAGAGTAACTTGTAC
>JANOXW010000356.1:0-3058 GCA_031418635.1 Acidobacteriota bacterium | reverse complement strand
GTCCAATATCGTAATATGCTTGTTCATCGGGGGCGACGACTTACACACTATCAAATTATTCCCCGTGAAACTCCTTTTTATGATTCAACGGGACGATGGATTCCAAGGGCAAAATCCAATATGCATCTTGCAAAATATCCTGACAGGTCAGATATTGAAGCCTTTGTTAAAGTGAAAGATATAATCCTAGATGAAGATGCAGAAATAACTTTGTCAGGGATATTTCAAAGTTGTAAAAATTTTAGCGAGATTATTTGTGAGCGTCTAGTGTCAATTTGGAGAGAACGGCGTAACAAACCATTATTACTTGAACAACCGTCAAAGCAATGGGACAAAATACCTAAAGATTGTAAATTTATTGGGTATGATTCAAAGTCAGCACCTCTTAATATGGATTTAGGAATTGGTAATCCAAGTTTGCTTCGTCGAATGCTTTCAGCTTCTGTGGATGATGTACATCGTAAGTTGTGGGATGACTCGAAATGGAAATAGTAACGAGCCACCATTTGGCATTAGCAAAATAGCAGTTCAAATCTGCTACGATGCTCCAATTTATCGCGTCAGGCTTTATAAATCAGTCGTCGGATACGTTAAATCACCCGTTGGATACGTTAAATCAGCCGTCAGATACGTCTCGCAACGTATAAATATACATCAGGCAACGTATAAATATACGTCCGATGACGTGTCGGATACGTCCGTGGACGTATATTTATACGTTGTAGGACGTGTAATTATACGTCCTACAACGTATAATTCGGGTCATCAGACGTATCGGGACAGTTATTAAAGCTGTATCGGCGGGCGTTTTGACGTTAAACCGGTGCGATGACAATTCACGAAACCCGGACTTTAATTTGAAATAATCCGAATTTTTTCTAATTTACAAAAAATTCATATACAAATCGGATAAAAATCGGGTAATATAGTGGCAGTTATTAACAGCTTGCACAAGATATTGCGATTGCATCCGGTTTGAATTTGAATTCATCAAATAAAATAACAATTTACAGGAGGTGATTCCATTGATAACAGGTAGAGTTTTGCTTTTGAACTTTTCTTACGAACCGCTCGGCACGATTGGTGTCGCAAGAGCGATTTGTATGTGGTTTTCGGGCAAATTAACAGTTGAAGAAAACGACGGCGAAAATGTTCTGCATTCGCCTTCGACGACGATTCCCGTGCCGTCGGTGGTGCGTCTGCGGACGTATGTTCACATCAAGCGCAAGCGGCAGGAAACGACGATGAAACGGGCGCGGATTTATATTCGAGACCGCTATCGCTGTCAGTATTGCGCCGAACATAAACACGCCAAAGATTTGACGCTCGACCATATTTTGCCACGCGCCCAAGGCGGCGAATCAACGCCGCAAAACCTTGTGTCGGCGTGTGTAAAATGCAACCAGCGCAAAGGCAATCGCACGCCCGAACAAGCCAGAATGCCGTTGCTCACGTCGCAAAAACTTCTGCGTCTTGGGCTTGACCACGTTCTGCTCTGCCACTACGCCGAATCGCGTCCCGAATGGAAGAAATATCTGTTTATGGACGAAACGGATGTAGTAGAGGTGCGTATGGCGGCTTAAATTAGGTGGATTTTTTCACAATTTAAAATTTTATCAAGCCGATTTTTTGTCGGCTTAATCTATTTGCTTTTATGCATTTCGCGTAGGGTGCGATGATTGTTCGACACTTTCAGCGTCGGATGATCTGATTATCGCTCGTCATAGGGTTACGGCGAAACGCCTTCACCCTACGCTATATTGTTAGTCATCTTCGATGACAAAAATTTTAAATCGCGTAAGTTTAGTTAATAATCTCAATTTTCGGTTATTTCAATTGTCATATAAATTTATTTAAGGAGTTTGTATGAAACTTATTTTTATTTACGGTTCACCGGCGGTTGGGAAATTAACCGTTTCCAATGAGATCGCCAAACATACTGATTTCAAAGTGTTTCACAATCATTTAAGTATTGATTGCATCGAACCGATTTTCGAGTTCGGGACGGATTCGTTTTGGAAACTTTTGGATAAAATTCGGTTTGAAACTATCAAAGAAGCCGCCCGCGCTAATCAGAATTTGATTTATACTTTCTGCTACGCCAAAGGCGAAGACGACGCGCACGTTGCGAAGATTACCAAATTGGTCGAAGCCAGCGGCGGCGAAGTTTGCTTTGTGTTGTTGGTTTGTGAAACGGGCGAACTCGAAAATCGCGTCTTGGAAGAATCGCGGCGCAAATACAGTAAAGCGAATAATTTGGAACTTTTGCACGAGATTTTAGGGAAATACGATTTGTTTTCGCCCGTGCCGGAACGCGAAACTTTGCGGATTGACAATACCAATCTTTCCGCCGAAGATGTGGCGCGAAAAATAATCAAGCATTACAAACTCGTTGAAATAAACAGATGAAATACTCAACCGAAAACGAACTTTTAGCCGTCGTGCGCGGCTTTGAAAACGGCACTATTTCACGCGCCGATTGGCGACACCACGAACATCTGACCGTCGCGCTTTATTATCTTTCGCACCACGATTTTGATTCGGCATTGGTAAAAATGCGCGACGGGATTTTTAATCTTTTGAAAGCCTTTGCAGTTGATTTGAAAAAGGAAATGCCTTATCACGAAACTATGACAATCTTTTGGTTGCGAACGGTAAATGACTTTAAAAACTCTAAAAACGGGGCTTCAATGGTTGAAACTTGCAACGAATTGGTCGGGAAATTTGATAAAGATTATCCGCTTCGATTTTACAGCCGCGAACTTCTTTTTTCTGATGAAGCACGGCAAACTTTTGTGAACGCGGACTTAATGAAGCGTGTACAAATTAAAAATTAAAAAATGCTTCGGAATAAGTGATAAGTGATAGGTCAAACCTATCACTTATTGCGGAGTAGTTAAAGTATTGAAAAAAAATACTTTAATTTGCACAGGCTTTATTTGTCCAAATAATTTGCCGAATTTAAGTAAGTGCCGATGCGCCGGCTTCGGCAACCACTTGATCGTCGTCAACCGTGCTACCTGAAACACCGATTGCGCCGACAATTTCGCCCTCTTTG
>JANOXW010000355.1:0-2953 GCA_031418635.1 Acidobacteriota bacterium | reverse complement strand
GAATGGGCGTAAACGGCAGATAAAAAGCACTTGGTCGCGCATCTTTGGCGGACTTCGTGATGCCGGAGCGGTCGCGCTCGGAGCAATCGGAAACAGACGTTCGGGCGGAACGGTCGTCATTTCCGATTCAACCAAACAAGTTTCTGATGAACTTTTGGGGTTGATCGGCAACAATCGCAATCAGAGCGAATTTGTCGAAATTTCAGCCGGAACAACCGCTTTCGTGCTGGTTACGGATTTGCCCGATGAAATTTCCGAAGCGGAAAGGTTAGGTCAGAACTCGAAAACCGCCACGGGACTCTCTGAAACCGAATTGGCAGACCTTTTCAGCGAAGGCAACAAAGAGAAAATCCGCGCTGCCTTGCCGCGAATGACTCCGCAGTTTCGCGTTTTAGCTGAAAAATACTTGGCAATGGAAGGAAAATGATTTTAAGAAGGTAGAACTTTTTATGATTCCGCACGATAAAAAAAAGGCACAAATTAATCCGCGTGAATTGGTTCTGAAAAATCGTGAAAACGAGCTTTACGAACTAATTTGCCAGACGGGATATGTGCCTGAAGAACGCAATTTTTCCGACTTTTGCCAATCGTTAAAATCGGGCAGAGGGTGGCTCATTTCCGGCACTCGCGGAAGTGGCAAAACCGCTTTTCCCGAAGCCCTGGCGAATTGCTGCAATCTGACAATCTGTATTGTGTCGGGGCGCGACGGCTTGAAACAGGAAGAAATTCTCTACGATTGGGACAAGGAAGAACAAGCCGCGTGGATGAATGAAAATCTACGGTTATCAGCGAATTTGCCTCAAGCAAAACGCGATAAATT
Organism: Acidobacteriota bacterium; assembly: GCA_031418635.1. Taxonomy (GTDB): domain Bacteria; phylum Acidobacteriota; class Blastocatellia; order Pyrinomonadales; family Pyrinomonadaceae. The sequence continues at coordinate 2,133 of JANOXW010000355.1, read as the reverse complement.
GATGGAATCGGCTCGTCAGGACAAATGGAAACGCGAATTTTTGATTTTGGGCGAAATGGGCTTGGCTTACGATCTGGCAAAACAAGCGACGACATCTAATGAAAATAACGCCCCGCCGATTTTAATACTCGATGAAAGCGATAAATTCGGCGCGAGCATCGAAGACGCGATGCTGATGCCCCTGGAGCGCGGACTAATTTACATTCCGCGTCTGGTGGATGGCTACATTGGCGTTTCCGATTGGAAATCACGCCCGATTGTCGTCACGACTTCCAACGATTTGCGCCATAAATTGAGTGCGCCGTTTATTTCGCGGCATATTTTTTCGAGTTTTTCTACACCGTCGCTGATTAAAGAATTAGAGATTTTGCGGGCGCGGTGTCCAAAGGCTTCTTCAACACAACTTGCTTTAGCAATCAAGTTGCTCGACGGCGTGCGCGGCGTTGCCGGACTTGAAGATTACCCGAGTTTAAGAGAATCCATTGATGTTGTCGGAGCGTTTGAGCGCGACCGCATAGAACATTTAGACGAAAACTCGCTCCTTCGTTACTTTTGCTATTTCGTCAAAACGAGCGAAGCGCAGGAGTTTCTCAAAATTCAGCTTGATTATCTGCTGCTGACCGCTACCTCTTTTCATCCGCAAATTGACGGCTGGCTGGGCGAAAGAGATGAAAGCTATTTTAACGGACATATTTACAAAAGTTTTATAACGGAAAATTCGGAACATTATGCCTAAAAAGACCTTTAACAAAACTACAAACGAAAATGTTAAAAATCCGTCGCCGATAAAAAACGCGGTGCGTTCCATAATTTTTTCGCCCGTTTTTAATGTCGCCGCTTTGGTTTTACTGCTTATTTGTGTTTTCGGCGGATTGCGCCTGCTTTCCGCCCGCCAAACTCAAGGGCAGGTGAAATTTATCGAACGCCCCAACCTTGAATCGGGCGATAAAATCAATGAAGACCGAATTTACACCTCGCCCGAAATCTTTAAGGGCGAAGTTTATGATACCTCAATTCGTCTGCGCGAAACGGGTGCTTTGGGAATGGCAATCTCTTTAGTAGTTTTTGCAAAAACCGCCGAGCAGTCCAATGTGCCGCCAAATTTGGAAACGATTTGGAGTTTAATTCAAGAGCGAAAGCTGATGCCGCCTGGAATGCAGTTTGAAAACGGGGAATTGTTGTCGCCCTCAAGCGTGCTTTCAGTGCGCTATCAATCACAACCGCTGAGATTTGAAATTCTTTCGCGCCCGAAACAAGATGTAAACAGTCCGGCTATTTTACTTCGGTTTCCATTAACCAGTTTGGACAGGCGCACAATCACTTATTTTCAATCAACTTCAGTTAATCGTTTCGATATTCCTGCGCCGTTCGCGCCGCTTGAAAAGATAGTATCTGCCGGATGGACGATTGCTCAATGGCGCGGGGAAATAATGCCGAAATCGGAAAATACAAATCAAATTCTCGAAGAAGAAAAACGTCTTCTCGATCAAATAAAAAAACAACAATAGGAAGGAAAAAAAGTATGACACAAACAGCAATTTCTATTATTAATCAAGATCGAAATGTCCGAATTACAAAATGGGGAAATTATCTTTTTTCTCAACCGCAAAAAAGATAAAGATTGTGATAATTGCGGCAGAACAATCAAGAAGTCGGAACGAGTAGTGAGCCGTCTGGTTGTCAAAGATATACCGCACGCAATAGTTTCTTACGTTTGCCGCAGATGTAATTAACTTCACTTAAAAGTATTTAAACAAAACTATGTTTAGCCACGAATGGATTGAAAAATTCGACGCATCACGCGGCATACCGCGCAAAGCAAATGAACAGTATCTGCCCGCTTATCAGGCTTTCTGGGCGTGGGCGGGCGATGTCGGTCAAGCCGTTTTTTTTATTTTTTTAGGCTTGACCGGCGCATCTCTTAGTTTATTTGCAGGGCATTTGCTGGAAATTTCCGGTTTGATGTGGCTTGTTTTCTGGTCGCTGGCTGTTCTGGCAGTCGCCGCCGGATTTCTTGACGCTTATCTGCTTTGTTGGTCATACAAACTCTATTCGATGAGCACCTCGCACGGATCGGCGCGTTGGGCAAATCTGAAAGATTTAATTGCAAAAAAACTGGTCAATAAGTTTAAG
>JANOXW010000354.1:0-2157 GCA_031418635.1 Acidobacteriota bacterium | reverse complement strand
CATTTAGCTACGCGCACTCTCGATAAACTCAAAACGAAATACACGATTTCCGTCGAAGAACAAACCGCCGTGCGCGTCGCCGCACTTTTGCACGACATCGGACACGGCGCGTTTTCGCACGTTATTGAAACAATTCTCCACTTTCATCACGAACAATTTACGATTGAAGCCGTTTTGAGCGATGAAACCGAAGTCGGACGAGTTTTAAAAGATTTTTCGCCAAAACTCGCCGAAGATGTCGCCGCTATTATTCGCGGAGATTTTCGCCCGATGGCTCTTGCACAACTCGTTTCGTCGCAACTCGACGTTGACCGAATGGATTATCTCTTGCGCGATTCGCTGATGACAGGCGCGAAATACGGCATTTATGATGTCGAATGGATTATCAAATCGCTCGAAATTGACGAGGAAAATGATCGTCTTTATGTTTCGGCACGCGGTATTTACGCCGTCGAAGATTATCTGCAAGCGCGTTATTATATGTTTCGGCAAGTCTATTTTCATCGCGTTTTGCGTTCGGCGGAAACCATTTTGCGCTCGCTTCTACGCCGTGCTTTGACGCTTTTTCAAAACGGCACAGATATTTGGTTTGCCAGCGCAACACCGTTTGAAAAGATTCTCAAAGGCGAAAAGTTATCGCTCACAGAGCATTTGCAATTGGACGATTCGGACGTTATGTTTCACATCAAACAATGGCAAAGTTCCGACGACAGAATTTTAGCGGATTTATCAAAGCGTTTTTTGAACCGCCGACTTTTTAAGATTTTTGACCTCGATATGCCCGAAGCGGAACGACAAGAATTTTTAGAAAAGGCGCGAAACTTAGTCGAGAAAGCAGGTTTTGATGCCGATTATTATTTTGTCGAAGACCGCGCCGGCGATGTGCCGTATTATTTTTACACGAAAAACTCGGCTGAACCGAAAAATCTGATTTATGTCGAAGAGGGTTTTTCGCATCCCGTGATTCGTGAAATTTCCGAAGTCAGCGCGGCAGTGCGCGGTTTGCAAAAAGGCTATCAAATCCACCGCGTTTGCTTTCCGCCGGAATTAAAGGAAGAAATTGCCAAACTTTATCATAGAAATTAAGAAAAATTACCGTGATAGACAAATTTAAAAATCTGTGTTTATCTGTGTTCATCTGTGGACTATTTTTCTTTGTTTCGGTTTCATTCGCGCAACAAAAACTCGCTGTTCTAATTCCCGAAAAAACTTATCAAAGCCAAGTTTTTGTGGAAAAACTCGAAGATTCTCTTTCAGCCAATTTCAAAATCTTAGACGATTCTTTGAGTGAAACCGCTTTTCATTCCACAAGATTTGAAAAACCTTTCAATCTTTCGCGTGAAGAATCAAAAAACGTCGGCACGGCAATCGGTTGTGATTATTTTTTGCTGATAAAAGCTGAAAACCAACGGCGTAATTCTCTTTCAAAAGGTGAGTATTACGAATCTTACGCCGTCATTTATGCCGTCAGTTCGCGCACCGGACGACTCGTTTATTGGAAACTCGTTAGCCGTGAAGCCGAAACCGTCGAAAAAGCCGAAAAGCAATTATTTGCTTCAATAAATGAATTATCAGTGGAGATTTTCGACAAACTGAAAATCGTTACGAGAAACGAACTAAACGAAAAAGTCGCGCCGAAATTTGAACAATTGCCCGCCGAAGATTCGCCCGAAGCCAAAAATTTTCGTCCGCCACTGCCGTATAGACGCATAAAACCGCCATATACTCGCCTTGCCAATCTTTACAGCGTCGAAGCAACGGTTGACATCGAGATTGACGTGGACGAAAACGGTAAAATTCTAAACACCGAAATTACCCGTTGGGCAGGTTTCGGCTTGGATGAATCGGTTGATACAACCATCCGGCAAATGAATTGGAAACCGGCTGACCGCAACGGGAAAACTCTGCCGATGCGCGTTTTACTGCGCTATAATTTTAAGAAGATCGAGCCAGACGAAGAAAAGTAAAGGAGTGCGAACAAATTGTCCGCACTCTTTTATTTAGTGGTTGAATTTGTCAACGGTTAGGGTTGAGGTTCGCCATAGATAAAATCATCCATTACGATAGGATCAACGCCGAACACTGCACCGTAAAAATGTCCAGGCGCGACACCGGTTGTGCCGCTGGTAATTTGACATTGGGCAATGCGTTCGCCGG
>JANOXW010000353.1:0-2361 GCA_031418635.1 Acidobacteriota bacterium | reverse complement strand
AAATGCCGTCTAAAAGTCTTCGATTTCAAAACTCCAGAAGCCAATCATTTCTTAGCCGTCCGTGAACTTTGGGTTCAAGGCGAAATCTATCGTCGTCGTGCTGATGTTGTCGGTTTTGTTAATGGCATACCGCTTTTATTTGTCGAATTGAAACGGGTTGATAAAGATATTCGCCACGCTTACGACGGCAATTTTTCGGATTACAAAGATACTATTCCGCAGATTTTTCATCATAACGCCTTTGTTGTTTTGAGTAATGGAAGCGAAGCAAAGATCGGCTCGATTACAAGCAAGTTTGAACATTTCCACGAATGGAAACGCCTTGAAGAAGACGAAGAAGGCAGAGTTGATTTTGAAACCTTGCTCAAAGGTGTTTGCAGTAAGCGGAACTTTATGGATTTGTTCGAGAACTTCATTCTCTTTGACGAAGGAAAGGAGTTCACAGCAAAGATCCTTGCTAAAAATCATCAATTCTTAGGCGTAAATCGTGCTGTCCAATCCGTCCGCGAAAGAAAACAACGTGATGGACAACTAGGGGTTTTCTGGCATACACAAGGAAGCGGAAAGTCTTATTCAATGGCTTTCTTTTCCGAAAAAGTTCGCCGTAAAGTAGAAGGCGATTTTACCTTTCTTGTGCTTACCGACCGTGATGATCTCGACACACAAATTTATAAAACATTCGCAGGTTGCGGCATCGTCAATAATCAAGCCGATAATTGCCGCGCCGCTTCGGGAAAGAATCTACTGGAGCTTTTGCCGTCAAACAAACCTTACATCTTCACGATGATTCAAAAATTCAATCAAGATGTAAATCCTGAAAATCCGTATTCAAAGCGCGAATACATTATTCTGATAATACGCAAGAGGCAGTAAAAGTAATAAAATCAATCTACTATGAACGATTTCGTTATTAAACTACCGCTTGTAATGAGATTTTACTTGATTGGTTTGATATATCGCAATAGTCGAATGAGTTGTGTCTGTTTGGCAAGTTTGGTGGAGGTTTCGCACGACCGACTTTACCGTGTTTTGTATCTCGCTTTTCCATATTCGAGACGGCTGTGGGAATGGTTTGCAGTGCATTTGGTCAAAGACGGTTACTTGCTGATTGACGACACAATTTGGCAAAGATACGGCAAAAAACTCGCTGCAGTTTCGGTTGTGTGGGATTCGACGATTGGCAAAAAAGTATTGGGGACGAATGTCGTTTTATTGATTTGGACAGATGGCAAGCGCCGCATTCCGTTGGGTTTACGGATTTGGCAGAAAGGCGGGAAATCAAAGTTGAAACTCGCCGAAGAAATGCTTTGGGAACCCCGTAGGCGAAGCGTAACTCCAATGTATGTATTATTTGATGCTTGGTATTCGGGTGAGAGTTTATTAAATTTGTTAGAGCAATTCGGTTGGCAATATATCACCAGGGTCAAGAAAAACCGACTTTTTAATGGAGTTAGAATTGACCAGGCATTTCGGCATTATTACGGCAGAAAAACAGGAAACTTGAAGAAAATCAGACACCAAGTATTGATCGTCAAAGACGGCGAAAGATTCTTGTTGACAAATAATTTAGAGTTGCCATCTGCCCAAGTGAAGCGAATTTATCCGATTCGCCAACAAATCGAAGAAGTCTTTCGATTGTTGAAACAAGAGTTCGGTTGGGGGAAATGTCGAGCCAATTCGGTGCAGGCACAAAAGGCACATCTGCATCTCGGATTATATGCGTTTTGTCTAACCCAAACTAAGGCGATTGAAAAAAAACAGACGATTTATGCTTACAAACAAAATCTATAACGCTTTTCTAACTTTGCGTAATATCAGTCATAAAAGCAAAGGATGAAAACAAGCCGAGAGCCTAAATTTTACCATCCGGCACATTTGAACGATTTATAAATGAATTTAAGTTGAAGGTGTGAGTAAAGATGTGAGTAAAGAAATAAGGACATCCTTCAAGATGTCCTAAACTGTTGAATAAATTGGAGCCGGTGAACGGATTTGAACCGCCGACATCCTGATTACAAATCTATTTTAGACCTGTTTCTTAACTTTTCCGAATGTTTCACATCGTTACTTTACTCTTTTGTTTTGTTTATTTATACTCATTTGTGGCTTCCTTTGTTTTCTAATTATTTCTCAACATTTCATACGTTAGAGGAAACTTTAGAGGAAACTTTTCAGACGGTAAAACGGGCATTAAACGAGTTTTGAAAAATCATTAGAGGAAACTTTTTACTATGAGCAAAGAAACAGAAACGGGTAACGATTGGCGGCAAGGGAAGCGAAAAACGGGCGGCGGCATCAAAATTGTCAAGGGCAAACTTTACGCCCGGATTCAATATGTTGATGAAGCAAGCGGAAAACGTA
>JANOXW010000352.1:0-9601 GCA_031418635.1 Acidobacteriota bacterium | reverse complement strand
GAAAACGCCACCGAAATACTGCGCTCAGGCACGGACGTTACGGTTTCCTGCGCCGAAGGTGAGCGCGGCAATATCTATTACGGCAAGATAGATTTTGAAATCGAAAAACGAATCATCACCGACGAAGAACGCCCGCAAACGCAAGTGATGATGAACGTCGGTGATCCCGACAGAGCGTTCGCCGCTTCGATGTATCCGAACGACGGCGTTGGTTTGGCGCGATTAGAGTTTATTATCAACAATCACATCGGCATTCATCCGATGGCACTCGTCAAATATCCCGATTTGAAACGGCGCGACGACATTGACGAGATTGCAAGGCGCATCGGCGAAGAAGACCCGAAAGAATTTTTTGTGCGAAAACTCTCCGAAGGCATCGCCAAAATCGCCGCCGCATTTTATCCGAAACCCGTGATTGTGCGAATGTCCGATTTCAAATCGAATGAATATGCGCGATTGATCGGCGGATTAGAATTTGAACCGATTGAGGAAAATCCGATGCTCGGTTTTCGCGGTGCATCGCGCTATTACGACGACCGTTATAAAGCAGGTTTTCGCCTCGAATGTTTGGCGATGCAACGAGTCCGCGAAGATATGGGTTTGATCAACGTCAAAGCGATGATTCCGTTCTGCCGCACCGTCGAAGAAGGCGAAAAAGTTATTAAATTGATGGCTGAACACGGTGTCGTGCAAGGCGAAAACGATTTGGAAATCTACGCGATGTGCGAACTTCCCGCGAATGTCGTGTTTGCCGACGAATTTTTGCAAGTGTTTGACGGATATTCCATCGGCTCAAACGATTTGACACAGTTGGCGTTAGGTTTAGACCGCGATTCCGAAATGGTGGCGCATCTGTTCGATGAGCGCAACGGCGCAGTCGAAAAAATGGTGGCAATGGCGATTGAAGCGGCACAACGCAACGGCAAAAAAATCGGCATCTGCGGACAAGCACCTTCGGATTATCCCGAATTTGCCAAGTTTTTAGTTGAAAAAGGTATCAACTCGATTTCACTCAATCCCGATACTGTGATTCAAACGACGCACACGATTCTGGAAACCGAGAAGGAATTGAAAAATCAGAGTCAATCTGGTTCAAAATAGTTTATAAAAATTAAGAAATCTCAAAAATTCTATAATAATTGTTTGACGCTTCTTGGTGAAACCAAAACTTTGAGAAATTGTGACGAGAAAATATCATTCTCCAAAAGAATATCAAGACGCGGCAAAGTCGCTGGAAACGCCAGCGTCAGAATTAGCGTTTCTTGCAAGGTCAGAATACAATTTTGTTCGGCTTGCTGTGGCTCTTAATCCAAACGTAACGGCAGAAATTTTATCTTCGCTCGTTCCGATAAATCTTGAGCATTGGAACGAACAAGATATAGCACGAGCTTTAACGCAGAACTCGAAAACCCTACCTGAAACATTAAACTTGCTGGCAGAAAAATTGATTCCTGTGTTGAATAATGGCAGAGATAATGATTTAGGACTTGAAGCGGGAATTTATCTTTGCAATAATCCAAGCACACCGTTTGAAACTATTGAAAATATTATGGCTTCTGACAAAGTAGCAACACTGTTTCGTCGGAAAGTTGCGAGTAAATCACTACGGCAAGATGTTTTAGAATTGCTTCTAACTGATAGAAGCGAAGCTGTTAGAAAACGTGCTGCAAACAGCCTTGAGTTTTTGCTGCAAAGTGATCCGTTTAATTAGGTCTGTAAATTAGTTTTGAATCTGATGAGTCGAGAATAAAGAAACTGAAATGTTAAAAATTTTAACTTTAATTGTCATTTGTCTGCTTTTGTCGGCTGTTAGCAACGCACAAGAAAAAACACCTGATGCAACAATTAAAGAATCTGCGCCGAAGAATGTAAAAAAAGCTAATCAGCGTCCAACTACAGAAACAGCAAAAACCGATCCGTTTGAAAAAGCGACTGTCGGGATGATGGCAAAGCAGTGCGTTAAATTTGAAACCGAAGCGGGCAACATCGAGTTTGAAATGTTTCCTGAAAGTGCGCCGGAAACTGTCCGCAGTTTTCTTAATCTTGCCGCCACGGGCGCGTTTGATACAACCACTTTTAGCCGCGTCGTGCCTACTTTCGTTATTCAGGGCGGCGACCTTTTTACAAGTCAAAAGATGACGGCGGAACTCGACAAACGCGCCCGACGCACTTTGCCCGACGAACCGAGTCAAATCAAACACGAGCGCGGAATTCTCTCGATGGCGCGGGCAGATGAACCAAATACTGCTTCAACTCATTTCTTTATTCTCTTGCGTGAAGCCAGCACTCTCGACGGCAAATTTGCCGCTTTCGGGCGCGTAACCAAGGGAATGGAAGTCGTCGAAGCCATTAACAAAATGCCCGTCGAAGCCGAAAAACCAACCAAACCTGTCCGAATTACACACGCGACGGTTGCGGTTTGTGCGGCTCAATAATCGTTTTCACTATTTTGTAACAAATCCAGAATTAAAAGCCGTCGTGCGGCGCGGATTGGTTTTTATCAAACTTGCTCCGTCGGTAACGCTGACATTGTTTGCTGAAAGCGTCGTTCCTGTGGCGCGTTGAAATTCGGAGATGGCTTTATTTAAATCCGTCTGCGATTGCAATTCGCGTCCGCGGGCGGCGAGAAGTTCGGTTTGGCGTTGGAGAACGAGATAAAAGGTCGTCGTGCCGGCGCGGAATTGGCGTTGTTCGCTTTCGTAAAGTTGTTCGGCGGATTGGCGCGAAGCTAATGCCGAAGCAAGTCGCGCTTCGGCGGAACGAAGTGCTTGGAGCGAGTTCCTGACTTCGGCTTCGATGACTTGTTCTTGTTGCGCCCGTTGATTTTTGAGGCGGTCGGCTTGCACCAAAGTTCGTCCGAGATTTGCCTTTGCCACATTATTTCTCCACGGCAATGTGATTTGCACGCCAACTTGATAAGTCGGATAATCTTGTGCAATCAAATTTCCCAACGAATTAAAATAACCGCCAACCAAATTCGGCGGAACAGTATTGGTCGGCGTGGTCGGCGGCAAAGGATTAAGTCCGGCAAGCACCGAAAGTTGATTAACTCTTTCGGTCAAAGCCGATGTTGTTCCCGTGCTGGGGCGGACGGTTTGCGTTCCTGCCAAACCCTGCGCCGTGTATGTGCCGACGAAATCAATCTGCGGTTTTGTTTGGTCGCGGAAATAACGCTCGTCAATTTGGTTGATTTCGGCACTTGATTGCAATTGCGCGATTTCGGGGCGATTTTTTAGGGCTTCGGCAGTAGCGATTTCCAAACTGATGCGCGGAGCTTCAAGGCTGACTTCGGAAACCGGCGTAATCGGACGCGACCATTCGGGCGCAGTTCTATCGGCAAGCATTATCGTTTTCAGAGTGTTTTCCGCCCGCGTTACATCTTCTTGCGCCGTATATACGCTTTGCTCAAAAGTCGTAATTTGCGAGTTGGCGGCGATAATATCAATCGGCGCAAGCACACCTTTGGCAACCAATCTCTGATTGCTTTCGAGTTGCTGACGCGCTTGTTTGACGGCATCAATCTGCACTTGCAAATTTCGCAGGGCGTAAGCCAAATTCCAATAAGCCTGTTCGACCTGCGCTATTGTTTCGATGGCGCGTTGGCGAAATTGAGCATCGGACAAACTCAGATTTTTCTTGGCAATCTCGATCTGTCGTCGGTTATTGTCAAAACGTCTGCTACGAATTAACGGCTGGACATAAGTAAAAGTCAAAGCCGACGGAAATTGCGGATTGAGCGTCGCGTTCGTGTTGCTCGTCGTCGTCCGCGAAGAAGTAAAATTTCCCGAATATGAACCGCCCGCAAACGGTGAAAATCCGCTGACTCCGGCTGTGCCAAAAATGCGTTTTTGTGTAACCGAACCGTTGGTTGCGCCGCCGATGGTCGAAGCCGTCGGCGTGGTCGCGCTTTCGTAATAACTTTGCGAGGCAAGCAACGGATCATAAATTCCGCGTGCCGCCCGCAGATTAAACTCGGCAATCTGCACATCGTTGCGCGTCGCATCAATGTCGTTGCTGTTTTGCAAAGCCATTTCGATAGCCTCTTCCAACGTCAACGGCAATTGATTGGTAATGTCAACGCCAACGCGCTCGGCACTCGGAAGCGGACGAATCGGTGCTTGAAAATTCGACGCAATCGGCGGCGGATCATCAGGCAAAACCGCTGGCGCAATTCCGCCCGAAGTTCCGACACTCTGTGTTGGCGAAGGCGGAATGACGGTGTTCGGATTCGTGTTTTGCGGATTCGTCGGTTGCGGTTGATTCGGATTATTCGGCTGATTTTGCTGATTATTCTGTTGTTGAACTTCCGTTTGTTGTTGCGTTTGCGGCGCGGTTGGCTGAGTTGGCGGCGGAGTCGCGGACGGCGTTGTTTGCGCCGACGCGACGAAACACGAAACTACAGTTATCAACATAATCGAAGAAACAGACTTCAATAAATCACACGCATTTTTGGCAAATTTACCGCCAAATTGCCAATAGTTTTTTTTAATTTCTTCTACTTGGTTCAGCATAACTATCACTACCACCACTACTTAAATTTGTTTCTTCAATTTCCTTTTCTTGTTGTTTTGAAGTTCTAAACATTCCCGCCAATCTCTCGTAAGCGGGACGCAACGTGCCGATTTTGAATTTATCAAATCTCTCAGAAAACCCGCGCCAAACTTGCGATTCCTGCGCGTCGTCAAACAGCGAATAAAAGACGGGAACGGCTAAAAGCGTCAAAAGCAGACACATTGATTGACCGCCGACAACTAAAATTCCGATGGAACGATTGGTCGCCGCACCCGCGCCGCTTCCGACAACCAACGGAATCATTCCCGCCACGAGCGCAATCGTCGTCATCAAAATCGGACGCAGACGGTCGCGGTTTGCCTGAATAATCGCGTCGTAACGAGTCATTCCCGTTTCGCGTAGATGATTCGTGTGGTCAATCTGCAAAATGGCGTTTTTCTTGACAATTCCGAACAATAATAAAATTCCGAGCGCGGAAAATATATTCAAAGTTTGTCCCGCAATCGCGGTTGAAAGAAGCGCAAACGGAATCGAAAGCGGCAAGGTCAAAAGAATCGTAATCGGATGAATAAATGATTCAAACTGCGCCGCCAAAATCAGATACATAAAGACAAAAGAAAGCAAAAACGCATAAAGAAACGAATCATACGCCCTATTTAATTCCTTTGAAGTTCCGGTTACGCCGGTCAGATATTCGGGTGGCAGATTCAACTGCGCGGCGTAAGTTTCGAGTTTGGCAAGCGCGTCCGATTCCGAAGTATTCGGCGGCAGTCCGGCGGAAATCGTAACTTGTCTTTGGCGATTCAAACGGCTGATTGACGACGGACTCGAACCTTCTTGTATTTTAACGAGTTTTTCCAGACTTATCGGCATTCCGCTTGCCGAAGTAATTGTAAAATAACGCAAATTATTGCGGTCGCGCCGAAAAGGTTCATCAGCTTGCACAACCACATCATATTGCTCAGTTCCTTCGCTAAATGTCGTAATCCGCTGTCCGGCGGTAAAAATATTCAAAGCCTGCGCTACATCGCCGGCTTTGACACCGAAATCCGCCGCTTTTTGACGGTCAATGATAATTTGCAGTTCGGGCGAACCTTCTTGATTTGAAGTGTCGGGATCGCGGAAAAGCGGATCTTGTTCGAGTTTTTTGACCAACGCATCGCCGTATTGTTTGAGTTTTTCTTGGTCGGGTCCGGCAATGTAAAATCCGACTCCCGAACCGCCGCGTCCCAAGCCTAAACTTCCCGAAATCGAAGACGAACCGGCGACATTTATCTTATAATCGTCGCTTGAATATTTCTTGGTAATTCCGCGTGTTTTGTTTATCAGCGCAGATTGCGAAAGACTGCGTTCGGAAAGTGGTTTGAGCGTTACGAAAATTCTGCCGCCATTTCCGCCGCCGCCACCGAATCCGGCTAAAACCAAAGTGCTTTGGACTTCAGGCATCTGTTCACGCAAATCGCGGGCGATGCGGTCAAGAATTGATTGCGTTGCCGAAAGCGAAGTTCCTTGCGGACCGCGCAGATTGATGTCGAATGAAGATTCGTCTTCATCGGGCAAAAACGCCATTCCAACGTAATTAAAAAGCGGATAAATCGAAGCCACCGTCAAGATGCAAAGCACCACAATCGCCCACCGAAAACGCATCGAAAGTTTCAAAAGCCAAGTATAAACTCCGTCAATTTTGCTGTAAAACCAAGAGTCCTTACTTTCATTTTGGATTTTGGATTTTGGATTTTGGATTTCATCCGTCGCCAACATTCCATCGCCGTGAATTTCGAGTTCTTCCGACTTTAGACTTTGGACTTTGGACTTTGGACTCTTTATCCAACGTGCCGCTAACATCGGCGTAATCGTAAATGAAACAATCAACGAAACGGCAATTGCCGCCGCGCTGGTCAAGCCGAAACTCGACATAAATCTGCCGACAATTCCCGTCATAAATCCGACGGGAATAAACACGGCAAGCAAAGAAAGCGTTGTTGCCAAAACTGCTAAACCGATTTCTTTTGTGCCTTCAATCGCGGCTTGAAACGGACTCATTCCCTTTTCTTCGATAAAGCGATAGATATTTTCAAGCACGACAATCGCATCGTCAATGACGATTCCAACCATCAATGTCAACGCCAGCATCGTCATTTGATTAAGCGAATAGCCAAGCGCGGCAATGACGGCAAACGAGGCGATAATCGAAATCGGAATAGCAATTGCGGCAATAAATGTCGAGCGCACATTCCACAAAAACAGAAACACAACAATCGCCGCGAGAAGTCCGCCGATGACCAAATGCTCTTCGATGGCGTGAAGCGAATTTTCGATAAATTCCGATTGGTCGCGGGTTTTGGCAACTTTGAAATCCGACGGCAAGTTCGGAATTATTTCAGCCATTCGCGCCTTGACGCTGTTGATAACGGCAATTGTATTCGCGCCGGATTGTTTGCGAATCGCCACTGAAACCGATTGCGTTCCGTTCAAAGATGCGGCAGAAGTTGCGTCCGCACCGCTATCGTCAACTCGTCCGATGTCTTTGATTTTGATTGGAAAACCGTTTTTCGTCGTGATAACGATGTCGTTAAATTGTTTTATATCAGTGAGTTTGCTCAAGGTTCGCAAGCCGAGAGTTTTTGCGCCTTCAATCAAATTACCGCCCGGCAATTCCAAATTTTGCGAACGAACCGCGTTTGTAACGTCTGTAACCGATAAATTATAGGCACGAAGGCGATCAGGATTGATAAAAACTTTTATTTGTCTTTGCCGCGAACCGAAGATTTGCACTTCGCCCACGCCGTCAGCGGATTCGATGCGTTCTTGAATCAATTTTTCGACCAAATCCGTTAACTCAATCGCAGTTCGCGGCGCACTAACCGCATATAATAAAATCGGCGATGAATCAGGGTCAGACTTTCTAACCACCGGCGGATCAGCAGTTTCCGGCAAACGATTAACCACTGTTGAAATTTTTTGCTGTAATTCCTGATAAGCCTGATCAGGATTTTTTTCGAGATTAAATGTGATGGTTACATTTGAACTTCCACGCGAAGATGTCGAACGCATTTCCTCGATGCCGGGAACAGTATTGACCGCGCCTTCGATAATGTCCGTAACTTCCGACTCCATCTCTTCCGGCGCAGCACCGGAATTATTCGTCGAAACCGAAATCGTCGGCACATCAATCTTCGGAAAGCGATCAACTCCGAGCGTAAAAAAACTAAAGCCGCCAACAACCGTTAAAAATAAAACAATAACTGTTGCAAACACCGGACGCTTAACACAAATTTCCGCCAGCCACTGCATAAAATCTCTCCTCTACTGAACTTGAATTTTCGCCCCTTCGTAAAGTTGGTCTAAATTACTGACCGCGACTGTTTGATCGGCATTGACACCTGATAAAATCTGGTAAAAATCATTTTCTTCAGTTCCGAGTTGCACGACGCGAAGTTTGGCGACATTTTTCTCGATAACAAAGACACGATAGCTTTGCGTTGCTTGGTCGTTATAGACAGCTGATTTAGGAACGAAAACTCCTGTGCTTCCGCCTTCGCGCACGATTTTCGCTGTCGCAAACATTCCTGAACGCAGAGCGTTATTGCTGTTTTCAATCTGCGCTTCGACTACTACTGAGCGCGATGTCGGGTCAATCGCTGGATTTACCGCCGTAACCGTTCCGCCGAAAGTGCGGTCTTTGTATGCGTCAACCTCCAGCGAAACGGCGCGTCCGAGGGAAATATACGGCACATCGGCTTCGGCAACCTGCATTTGCAGTTTGATCGGATTTGAACGCAAAATCGTTGCTACCGGCGTTGATGACGTTACAAATTCGCCAACCGCCGTTGGACGTGCGCTGATAAAACCCGAAAAAGGCGCACGAACAACCGTATCAGCAATCGCTTGTTCGGCAATCGTAACTTGTGTCCGCGAAGATTCAACCGCGGCTTCCGCCGATTTGATGAGTTGATTATTTTGCTTGGCGGTATTGATTGTCGCTTCGAGCTGTTGCTTTGCGGCGTTGACGCGGCTTCGCGCCGTTTCGCGGGTGGTGCGGGCAACATCCCGGGTGGCGCGGTATTGCTCATATACAATCATCGCCACATCACCTGATTCAACCAATTCACGATAACGCTGTTCATTAACTTCCGCTTGACGCAAATTAACTTCCGCCTGACGCAATTCAGCTTGCGTCTGTTCGTAATTAGCATTAGCGACCCGAACTTCGGGAATGTTTGAAGCATTAAAATTGCCGTTCGGCGATAGCCCAAGACGCGCTTCGGCTTGACGAACAGCTGATTGCGCTTGTTTGACATTGGCTTCGGCTTCTGCCAAACGAAGCCGCGCATCTTTATCATCTATCTTCGCAATGATGCTTCCGCGCCCGACAAATTCACCGACATTGGCATAAATATTGACGACTTTGCCCGCCACTTTCGGCGCAATGTCAGAGGTTTCGTCCGCCACCAAACTGCCGGTTGTTTGGATAAACGCCTGAACATTGTGGGCAACTGCCTTGTCCGTCGTTACCGTTATCGTCGCGTCCGTTTTGCTTTGTTTATTGGAGTTTGCCTGATTCGCGCTTTCCGCTTCGAGTTTATTACAGGCAAAGCTGAGCGCAACTACGAAAACAATGAGTAGTAATCTAAAATCGGGCGTGCGCTTCGTCAAATAAAAAAATTGCATAAAATTCTCTAACTCTTTACGAGGCTTTAATTGTATTATAGTCCGATGAACAAATCGAAAATTCGTTGTGTAAAGTTTTGTAAATCTAGCAAAACACACATCAAGTAAGGCACAAGACCCACTTACTTGATGTGTGTTTCCGCACTTTAAGATAAAGTTATAAAATCTTAAAAAAGGCTGTTAGAAAAATATTTAATATGTTAGATTAAAAACTATGGACAACACCGAAGAAACATTAGAAATTCCTGAAAATGCGATTCTCCGAGCAATTGAAAATCTGTCAAAAAAGTTTGATAGTTTGGAGAAAAACGTCAATACTCAGTTTGAAGTAATCCGCGAAGGAATAGTCTATAACAGCGCGGCAATTGACAGATTGGAGGCTAAGTTTTTTGATGCGCGGTCTGATATTGCTAACTTG
>JANOXW010000351.1:0-4905 GCA_031418635.1 Acidobacteriota bacterium | reverse complement strand
CCTCGACACACCAAAAACATCCTGCACCTAAAGTCGCTGTTTCTAAATTATTACTTTCCATAGATTTATAAATTCCCCTTGGTTCATTATTTATTCCATTCTACAAAATTTCATCAAAACTATGAATCAACGGATGATTTGTTGCTTGATTTAGCGGTTTATTTTCTTCACGAATGATAAGAATTGTATTGAAATCGGCAGATTTTGCGGCATCTAATTCTTCGACGACATCGGAGATAAACAAAATTTCGCTTGGCTCTAATGAAAGTTCAAGCGCGATTGAATGATAACTTTCAACTTCGCATTTATGTCCGACTTTAGTATCAAAATAGTCGTCAATGCGGGAAGTTAAATCGCCAAAATTTGAATATGTAAAAATCAATTTTTGCGCCAACACGCTTCCCGAAGAATAAATCGCAATCGTCTTGTCGTCTGCTTTCCAACGCTCAAAGGCTGGCGGCACATCGGAAAACATTTCCGATTTCAACTCGCCTGATTCATAACCTTTTTGCCAAATTTTCCCTTGCAAAGATTTAAGCGTAGTTGATTTGCGGTCAACTTTTATCAAAAATTGTAGATAATTTACGATTGATTCGATTGAATTTTTATCAAAATCTTTTGTATAGGAATCATCTTCGGCGTGTTCGGTTTTAAGTTGAGCTATTTCGTCTTTGATTGGGTTGAAATTTTGCCCAACATACTCGTACATCTTTGCGCTTGCAAACGGAAAAAGCGTTTTATGAACAAAATCAATCGGCGTAGTCGTGCCTTCGATGTCGAGAAGAATTGCTTGCATTGCAAAAAACCAACCGCTAAATACGCTAAAAATTTGTATTTTATTTTCGCGTATATTGTGTGTTTCGCGGTTTAAATCATCTAACGTAGCCGCCTTTTGTTTTCAAACGCTCAATTTCAGTTGCATATATTTCTAAAATCTCTGCTTCGGAAGCGTCAGGCGAAACTTTACGATTCGTTTCCCAACGCTCATAATCAATGCCGATTATCGCCAAATAATCGGCGATTTCGCGGCTATCGCGCAGAGTCAAATTTTTATCGGGAACATTTACTATCGCCATAATTATATGATGCTAGGGAAAACTCTATCTTTGATTTTAGCACGTTTCATACCTTTGTAAATCTCAACAGATTTTTCATTAAATCTCTTTAGTGAGGTGGTCAAGTAGTTTTCCTTCCAACTTTGTTATCAAATACCTAATCAGCTAAACTATCTTTTGTCGCTTGTTAAACCTAATATAATCTAACTGAGTCATTTTGAGAGATAATTCAATAAATCAAGTTCCACGAGTTGCGCTGTTTGCTGATACTTTTCACGAAACAAACGGGGCGGCTAATTTTTTGCGGCGATTGGTTGATTTTGTCAAGGAGAAAAATTATCCGTTTCTTTGTGTTCGTGCTGGCGAGGAAACCCGATGCTTTCAAGATGGAAGCGTTACTTTTTTAGATTTAAAGCGCGGACGAATGAGTATTCCGTTGGATGGCGCACTCAAATTTGATCCATTTTATTTGAAACATAGAAAATTGGTCGGCAAAACTTTAACCGAATTTGCGCCGAACATTATTCACATTACCGGACTTAATGATATTAGTCAGTTCGGATTTTATCTGGCTCATTTTAGAAAGATTCCGGCAGTTGCTTCGTGGCATACTAACGCGCACGAATACGCCGCCGACCGTTTGGTCAGCGTGATTCCGTTTATTTCAGCCAATGCCAAACAGAAAATCGGCAAAGTCGTCGAAAAAACTGTCTTTTACGGATTGATGCGGCTTTATTTTTTGGCGCAGATGCAACTCGCGCCGAATGAAGAATTAGTAGCTGCAATCGGGCGACTGACTCGCCGTCCTTCGTTTCTGCTTGGTCGCGGAGTTGATACGGAATTTCTTTCACCCGAAAAACGGCGGCGCGATGACGATGTTTTTAATATCGGATTTGTCGGCAGACTGCGCCCCGAAAAAAATGTCAGATTGTTTGCCGAACTCGATGCAGCATTGCAACAGGCAAAGATTGAAAATTACAGATTTACGATTGTCGGCGACGGTGGCGAGAGAAATTGGCTGGAAAATAATCTGAAAAATGCTAAATTCACAGGGGAAATACGCGGCGAAGAATTAGCCGAAACAATTGCCAATATGGATTTATTTGCCTTTCCATCGCTCACTGACGCTTTCGGAAATGTTGTCTTGGAAGCAATGTCGGCGGGCGTTCCGGGCGTTGTAATGTCAAAAGGCGGACAAAAATACTTAATCGAAAACGGTGTCAATGGATTTATCGCGGATGAAAAAGATTTTATCAAAACGGTTGTTCAAATCTTAAAGAATCCGATTCAATTAGCCGAAAAAGGAAAAGCCGCCCGTCGTTTCGCGCTCTTAAATTCGTGGGAAGCGATTTTTGAGAAAACCTATAAATTTTACGAACAAGGCGCGAAGTTTAGTAAAAACATTCGCGCCGAAAAAAAAATTAACCAATGCTTGAATTAGTTTTAGCCAACTTAAAAACTCGCCCGTTTCGCACGTTGATAAGCGTTATCGGTGTGGCACTAGGCGTTATTCTCGTGATTTTGTTCACGGGTTTGGCGCGTGGAATGAGTGGCGATATGGTCAGACGCGCCGCGAATTGGAAAGCGGAAATCGTTTTCACACGACCGGGCGCGATGGAATTACAAAGCTCAAACGCCAATGTCAACACGGCTTACGCTGAAAGATTGCGCGAAATCGAAGGTGTCGAAGCAACCGTTCCCGTCATTCGCTACATCACGCCGAACACGAAGGCGCGTTGGGGTTTGGAGCAGATTGACGGCGTGGAATGGTCGCCGTTTGCCGCGATGAACGATATGCGAATTTTGCAAGGTCGCGCCGCCGTTGCCAATGATGAAGTCATTCTTGATGAACGCAAAATGCGCGACGACAAATACAAACTCGACGACACCATCGAACTTTTCGGCAGAAATTACAAAATTGTCGGCGTGTTCGCGCCGCCTTCGGGCGCACGGATAAAAATGTCTTTGTCGGCAATGCAAGACGCGCTCGAATCGGCGAACAAATGCACTTATATTCTGGTCAAGCTCAAAGACGGCGCAGACACGGACGCGGTTGCGGCACGAATCAATCAACAATTGCCGGGCAATAAAATCAATCTGACGCGGGATTTAATCATTGACGCGGAAGAACGAATTCCGTCATTAAAGACGTTTTTGCGCGTGCTGGTCGGACTCGGCGCGTTTGTCAGCACGATTTTTGTTTTGCTTTCGATGTATACGACGATTACCGAACGGCGTAAGGAAATCGGTATTCTTAAATCACTCGGCGCATCGAAATCCTTCATCATCAAAGTCATCGAAGGCGAAGCGTTGATGATTGGCGTATTCGGCGTTCTGCTCGGTTTTGCAATCTCGTTTCTCGCGGCTTTTCTAATTCAAAAACAGTTTGATTTGCAATTTGAATTTAGCTCAGGCTGGATTATCAGCGCGATAATTATTGCCGTCGGCGGAAGTCTCGTCGGTGCGCTTTATCCGGCGTGGCGGGCTTCGGACATTGATCCAGTTTTAGTTTTAACGAATGAGTAATTTATCCCACAAAAAGTAATTTGACAAGAAAAAAAATGATAAGCACATAGACTATAATATGAATAAGTTTCTTTATTTTTATCAAAAACTTTGATTGGGGATTTGGCAAAAAACTATTAATTCCACCTAGAAAAAGTAAAATTGATATAATAATATGGTTACAACTCTGCCAATCAAAATACCAAATAGCTGCTAAAATCTCAATTATTCCCAGTAATATACCTAAAATGTTCAGATTCATAATCTTACCTAAAAAATTAGGGCAGATTTTCTTTTCTGCCCTACTACCTTAGTTCAGCGTGTGCCTCATCTTTCAGGCGCAACAAAATTATCCCTTCCGATAATCTTGTATTCGGGATGACCGCGCACTTCTATCTTAACGCTTCGCGGTTTTTCGTTTCGTGCCTCGTTATCTGGATAATAACCGATGGTGTAGCGATTATTGATAATCGTAAAGATGTCATTGTAAACTTTCTCGGCATCTTTTGATTGTTCAATGAAATTCGTCAAGCCGCCTGACATTGCCGCAACCTGTATCATTCCTGATTGCATAATTATACCACCAGCAACCGCATCTTCTTTATATTCATTGGCTTTTCGATTAATGTATGCCAGGTCAGCATTAAACGCTCTCAACCATATTTCATTGGCTATTACGCCGCGCCTCAACTGTTCCTCTCGCGGAAGTCCGACAAAACGCATATAGGGAATAATCGAATAAATAGTCGCCCGCGATTTTTCGATTCTTTCTAATGTTTGGCACTTTTCTCGATTTCCGTGGGAAATACCGCCACTAATTTGATGTTCTTGTTCTTGACAGTTTCAATTACCCGTTTGTAGAAAGGCGCACTTTCATTAAAAAAATGACAGTCTGTCTGCAAAGCGAGAATCAAAGTCTTTGGTTGCTGTGACCAATCCACATCCGGTGCGTTCATCTGCGAACCTACTTTCGGCTCAACTCGCGCCGGTTGGTTCAGCGGCGCGGCAATAAAGTATTTTTGAACCAAAATGCTACCAATAAAGGCAACCAAGATAATAAAAATGTTAGCGACCAATTCTATTTTTTGATTTATCTTTTCCATATAAATTTAATGTTTCAACACGCCGGTAAAAGCTATAAAATTTCATAGCACAAATTTATTAGGAAATTTTTCGCCGTTTTAATCAAGTGCGGGGCTCTCTTGACGAGTCCGAATGCAGCCTATCGGTTTGTGCTACTGGGAATGAGTTTTTGGTTGACCAATATGTGGCAAGAATGACAAACTCAATGGACGAGAAAAGTCCAAGTTGGGAGAAGACTCTGGCAACAAAGTAAATTTCGCCT
>JANOXW010000350.1:0-14022 GCA_031418635.1 Acidobacteriota bacterium | reverse complement strand
TGAACTCCGAACTCTGAACTTACAAAATCTCCTTAATTGCCGCTTCAAAAACTGCGACTTTGCGGAGTGCTTGTTTTACGTCAGGATGTTCGTCGTTGTATTGCTTACGCAAATTCCAGACATCTCGTTCGAGTTCGATTTTTCGCAACATTAATTTGCCCAACGCTAATGAGAGTTTTGCCGAATCAGTCGGATTAACGGCTAAAATTCGATTCATTTCTTTGTTGAGCAAATCGAGTTCAAAGCGGAGTTCTTTGACCTTCGGAAATTCGTCGGTGTAATTAGTTAAATAATCTTCGAGTTCGGCGGTAATTTCGGTTTTTCGCAACAGAATTTCAGCAAACGCGGGCGAAGATTTATTTGCTTTGGCATCGGTTTTAATTGGATTTTGAGGCGATTTGCTTTTTCCGCCTGTTTGAGCAGGCGAAATACTTGCAAAACAAACAATACAAAGTATCGCTAAGAAAAAATAGTTTAGCTTCATTTATTACTAATTAGCTTCAGCATCGAAAGCATCGTCAGCCATATTTTGATTAAAGGCAAATTCGTTAAAAACAAAGTACCATTGGATTTCGGTCGTGCCGTTTTGTCCGTAAACCGAATAATTTATCTGATATGTATGCGGAAGCATTAAGCCACTTTCCGCTTTAAAGTCGGAAAAATCTTCGGTTACTTTAAGGCGTGTTTCGTTAAATCTGCTTGATTGGGTCGGGTTTGTGCCGATGCCGGCAGAACTTGTGCGCTTGTATTCGGTGCGGATGTGGCGAAATGTTTCCTTGTCAAAAAATAATGTAATATCCACATCGCTTTTGCCCGCATAACCAAGCTCATAGGCTTCTTTTCCGGCAATCTTTTTTATTCCCAGATTTGTCAGTTTGACTTTTCTATTGGCAATATCGAGCAATGCCCAAGAAGTAGAAAGAGTTCCGCCGAACAAACCGTCTTCAAGCAAAATATCGTTTGAAAGCACAAAATTACCGAGAACCGAACGATTACCGTTTTTGACAATGCTAACCTTCGCTTTTTTCCCGTCATAGCTGAATCTTTCCGACTCATAATTGGTCGAATTTGTAACCAATCCAAAAAAGTTTTTATTTCCGGCAGAAGCTAAAACCAATCTTCCGGCAACCGGAATATTTTTTGTCGTAATAAATCTAATGTCGGCATCACCAACCATTATCCGTGTTTTGTTTGCCGAACGAACGGCGACGGTAGCGATTGAATCAAGATGTTTTGCCAAAATATCTTCGGGTGTCAGTTTTTGTGAAAACATAGAAACCGACAATACCGATAAAATTAGCGCAAAAAACGCTAGGGCTTGAATTTTTTTCATTATTGTTACCTCGAAAAAAAATTAAGTAGCGATTGCTACATTACAGGAATTTTGCTCCGTAAGGCAAGCAGAATTTTCATCATCGGAAACATCGCACGAATTAAACTCTAAATCCTCGTCGGCTTCAATGAAACCGTCCCCAAAAGTGTTCACCTCGTTGAGTGTCGCAAAATAGATGCCGATGTTGTCAAGAATCTCGTCCGCCGAATGCGAATGATAAAGCGTCTGACGAAACTGCGCTCCGCCGCGCAAGCCTTTGGTAAAATGTCCCGCCAGTTGTTTCATTTTGCCAAGCGCGGGAAGTTCGGGCATATCTTCGCGGAGCAGTTCAAAGAATTCCAAAAGCACGGCTTGTTTATCGGCAAACGACGGCTGAAACGGTTTTCGCCCTTCGATTACGTCTTGAATCTGGCGGAAAATCCACGGGTTTTGCATCGCGCCGCGTCCGATTAAAATTCCGTCGCAGTTTGTTTCGTTAAATTTTTCGAGCGCAAATTTAATCGTCGTTACATCGCCGTTGCCCGAAACCGGAATTGAGACAGCTTCCTTGACGGCTTTAATAATATCCCAATTCGCTTCGCCTTTGTAGCCCTGTTCGCGCGTTCTACCGTGAACCTGAATATGTTCAACGCCGCATTGCTCCGCCATTTTTGCTACTTCGACAGCGTTAATCGTTGCGTCCGAAAAACCTGTGCGAATCTTCAAAGTCAGTGGAATCGAAATTGATTTTTTAATTTCTTTGAGAATCATTTCGAGGTTTGGTAAATCTTTTAAAAGCCCCGAACCGCCGCCTTTTTTGACGACTTTCGGCGCGGGGCAACCGCAGTTGACATCAAGAATATCCGCACCGATTTCTTCTGCCATCTCCGCGCCCAACGCCATCCGCGAAACTTCGCCGCCGAAAATCTGCACCGCAAACGGACGTTCTTCTTCGGCAAACCGCATCTGCCGTTTCGCCTTCGGATTATGCCGCGTCAAACCTTCAACCGAAATAAACTCCGAAACCGACAAACCAATCCCGCCGCGCCGTTTGATTAAACGGCGAAACGTAAAATCCGTAACGCCCGCCATCGGCGAGAGAATCAACGGCGGATTGATTTCGATATTTCTGATTTTGAAAGGCTTCATTTTAAGCTGCAATTTTTTCGATTGCTTCGCGTTGCAAAAGCATCAATTGTTTAGGACGCAGAGCCAGCAAACCGTAAGTTTTTCCGTTTGTATCAACGAACTCGACTTCAAACGCTTCGCCGTTGTTATAAACTTCGACGACCGCGCCGACTTGTCCGCGCCACAGATTTTCTTCGGACAAATCTTCTAATAAAGCAACTGTATCGAAAAATTTGATTTCTCTCATACTATTTTTATCCTTGATTTTATAGTATCAAACAAGTAAAAAGACGCGGTATTTCCGTTTTCGCGTCAATAATCCATCCGCTTCTGATGACGGCGCGTTGGTCGTTATAGGCAAATTCAAAATCAACCGTGTAACGCTGTCTATGTTCATCGAGTTTGCCGATTTCGGCTTCAACTGTTTTAACGGCTTCGAGCAATGCGGCTTGTAAAATAGGCGCATCTTTTTCAGTCAAATTTAAAGTTGCCGTGAAAACTCGTGCTTTGTGTTTGCCGACTTCGTGATTTGGATTCAAACAATAATGACACGAAGTTTGCGAATATCAACAAACGCATTTTCGGCATTCGGAATAGGCATATTATTTCAGGATTTTAATCATTATTTGTCCCATAATGTTGAAAATTATAGCATATAAATTTTATTTCGAGGTAGAGAAAAAATCCTCCGACGGCGAAAAAATAAGTGGCGGATTGATTTCAATATTTCTGATTTTGAAAGGCTTTATCTAATCAAATGAATGTATTCGACATTAAAATCTGTCGAGAAAATCTTCAAAATCGAACGAGAATATTTCTTGAGCCTTCATTTCTTTTTTGGTGTCGCGGATGATCTGTTTTAATTTTTTGAGCGGGTTTTCGCTGTCGAGTTCTGCCAAATCTTCCTTCATAAATCCGATTTCGGTTTGCAGTTTTTTCTTTTCATATTCGAGTTTGATACTTTCCACGCCGAAAAATCTGACGTATCTTTGCAAAGGCAGATAGCGCGGATGTTGGACAGCGAGTTGGATTTGCATTTCGAGTTCCTGAACTTGCTCTTTGAGAGCCTGATTATAGATGGCGAGTTTTTCATCGCTCAATTTTTCGACATCGTTTTCTTCCTTGTGCAACCATTCGAGTTCGAGCCGCAAAAGCGTGTGCAAATCGCCTTGTTTATAAGCGATTGTCAGTTGTTTCATCAAGGTTTCTTTTTCTGCTTTGCGGTCGTTATCCTGTTCGAGATCAGGATGAAAAACCTTTGCCAATTGTTTGTAAATCGCGGAGATATTTTTAGTTTTCGCTTCTTCGACTTGGCGTTCGCGGTCTTCTTTTTCGATCTGCTGTTTCGTCTTTTTGCGTTTCGGTTGAACTTTGGCTTGGGCTTCGGCTTGTTCTCTGACATCGCCGAGTTTTTCAAACATTTTTCTGATTATTTCGTCTTCGCTCAAGTCGGAAGTAAAATCGTCCAAATCAATATCCACGCCTAAACCTTTGAAAGTTTCGCGCATATCGTCCTTCATCGCCTCGAAATCGGATTCGGTGGCTTTATCAAAACTTTCGCCTTCGACAAATTCAAAGATTTTCTTGAGATCGTTGTCCGGTTCGCGGCGGCTGAAACTAAAAAACGCACTAATTTGTCCAGCAATTATTTCGAGTAAAATTTCTTTATCCGGCGGCGAGAGTTTTTTCTGTTCGTGATAAAGACGGTAAAACGTCTTTGCCGAATGCGCGGCAAGATTGGCAGTCTCTTCTTCTAATGGATAAATATGTTTGCCGTAAAAATCGAGTTTTTCCGATAAAATTTTTTCGGTTTTTTCCTTTTCGCGGCGCAAGTTTTCCAATCGTTTGACCAGACGATTAAATATTTGTTGATGTTTGTTCAGCTTTTGTTTAGCTTTTTTGGCAATGACAAGTTCTTTTTTCGGTTTCATAGAATCAAGTATTTTCCATTTTACCGATTATTTTCATAGTGTTCACGCCGACAGTGCAGAATTGTTGCCGGTTTGATTTAACTGATGTTACGCAAAACTGTTTTTTAAGGGCTATGCCCGCTGATGTGTGGAATGGCTACGCTTTTCCGTCATTCACTTCCTAAATGTCTTGAGGCTCTGCCTCACGGTCAATCGAGGCGGAGCCTCAAGAGTTTTAGGGAGATTTGATGGAAAAAGGCACAGCCACTCCGCACATCAGGGCGACACAGCCGCAAAACCAACTCTGCTGCGTAACATCAATGATTTAATATAGATGTTTGTATAGAAAGAGAAATACTGCAATTATAGCATAACTAATGACTAAGCACACGACAGTAAGAAGGAGTTTTTATACTGAATTACTTTTGCTTAGGTGCTTATAACTCCGACGGCTCAGAAATTTTTACTAATGCGACCAATGCGCGGAAATGTTCGGGCGTGAGTTGGAATTCGGCATTGCCAATTTTTAGTTTTGCAAAGTTGGATTTGGCGATTTTGATGAGATTTTCGCGGGAGATTTTGAAGTTTAGGTATTCCGTTTTTTCGTTTTGTCTTGCAACGTAACGGGCATCGCCGAGGTCGAGAGTTTCGCCGTTGGCGAAGATTGTTAGACTATGCAATGCAGCAAATTTTTGTTTTTTTGATTGCGCCCAAAAAGTGAGATTTATTAGGTCGGGCGCGGCATTGAGGGTTTTGCCTGGATAGAAAAATGCCATTCCGAAACTGAAACCATTTAGTCCGGCGCGATTGTCTTGGGCGCGTCCGAAATCTTCGCCGATGACGAATATTTTTGAAGTTCCGCCCTGTTCGTCGTAACTCAATGTAATTGTTTTTTCAACTTTTAGAGTTTTTATCTGTTTTTCAATGGCATCGTTGCTTTTCGTTTGAGCAAGGGCAAAAGAAATAAAAGTTAAAACCAAAATCGGCAGAAGAAAGAGTTGTTTAATCATCTGAAATAATCTTTGAAAGCGAATTTACCAGCGATGATGCGCCGGATGTCCTTCTTTAACAATAACAAATAAGCCTTTGCAAGTCGCACAAATTTTATCGTTGGCAATGAGTTCGGCTTCGACGGTTGCGCGGTCTTCGGTTGAATCAACTACTCGCGCCACGAGTTTTATAGTCGCGTCGCTTAGTGTCGGGCGCAGGAGTTTGACCGAATAATTTGCCGTAACGGTGCAATCGGGTTCGGTTTTGCCGAGCTTTTTCATCAAAAAATGTGCCGCTGTCCAATTTGAATGACAATCGAGAAGTGTGCCGACTATTCCGCCCGAAAGCATTCCGGGAAACGCTTGATGATGCGATTCGGCTGTCCATTCCGCTGTAACTTCCTCGCCATTCTCAAAACTTCTGATTCGCAAGCCTTTCTCATTTGCCACACCGCAACCAAAACAAATTCCGTTCGGCGCGTAAGTTTCTTGCAGAGATTTTTCGTTGTTCATAGCAATATTTAATCACAAATTCGCATAGAATTGCACTTATAGCTGATTATTATTTGCTCTTTTGGGTCGAATTGTCGTAAATTTGATTCGCTTCAAGTCTGACAAAAACCTACAACGGAGAAAATTTTATGCTTGCACTGCTTGCAATTGTCTTTTTATCGTGGCTTGTTTTCGGCTATTTTGCTTATGGGCGTTGGATTGCGAAACAATTTAATTTGGACGACGAAACTGAAACGCCTGCCAACAAAATAAATGACGGCGAAGATTTTGTGCCAACGCGCCCGTTTTATCTATTCGGGCAACATTTTTCGGCAATCGCGGCGGCAGGTCCGATTGCGGGTCCGATTCTCGCTTGCCAATATTTCGGTTGGCTCCCGTGTCTTTTATGGATTGCGCTGGGCGTAGTTTTAATTGGCGCGGTTCACGATTTTTCGGCTTTAACTTCTTCCGTCAGACACGGCGCACAATCAATCGCCGAAATCACCCGCGAAAAACTCGGCAACGGCGCAGGTCGGGCGATGATGGCGTTTATTTGGATTGCGCTAATTTACGTTATTGTCGCTTTTACCGACATCACAGCAGGAACTTTTGTTTCGGGAACGGAAGAATTACAAGGCATCGCCAACTTCAACGCGGGCGGTGCTGTGGCGATTGCCAGCGTTTTGTATCTCGGAATCTCGATTATTTTGGGTTTGGTTGAAAGATATTTGAAACCACCGCTTTGGCTTTCGACGATTATTTTTGTTCCCGCGACGTTTGCACTGTCTTTTTTAGGCACAAAACTTTCGACGATTTTGGTTTTCGAGCATCTGTCGTGGAGCATTTTAATTTTGATTTATTGCATCGTTGCGTCGCTTCTGCCAGTTTGGGCGTTGCTTCAACCGCGTGGTTATCTTGGCGGATTCGTGCTTTACGCGGCGTTAGCGGTTGGTATTATCGGCATCTTTTTCGGCAGTTACGAGATTCAGCAACCTTCATTTAAAGCCTTTGATTTTGGCGGAATGACGGGCGCGATGTTTCCGTTTTTGTTCGTAACGATTGCTTGCGGCGCGTGTTCGGGTTTTCACGGTTTGGTTTGTTCGGGAACAACATCGAAGCAGATTGACAAAGAATCGCACACGCAAGCAGTCGGTTACGGCGCGATGTTGGCGGAAGGTTTTGTCGCTTTTATCGCCCTTGTAACGATTATGATTGTAACCAGCGAAGCGGTCAAAGGCGTTTCGCCCGGCAAGATTTACGGCAACGGCATCGGCGATTTTCTGACCGTTGCTATCGGCAAAGAAAATCTCCCGTTTGCCATAACTTTCGGCGCAATGGCGTTTTCGACCTTTGTTTTCGATACGTTGGACGTTTGTATGCGGCTTGGGCGTTATATCGTGCAGGAATTGTTTGGATTAAAAGGCAGAATCGGCGCGATTGTCGGAACTTTAGCAACCGTCGCTTTGCCGTTCTTTATAATTTTTTACTCGAAATCGGGTTCGTATCTCGAATTTTGGACGCTGTTCGGCGCGTCAAATCAGTTGCTTGCCGCACTGACTTTGCTTTCGATTACGGCGTGGCTTTATCAAGCGAGAAAGCGCATTGCGTTCACGCTTTTGCCGATGCTTTTTGTGTTGATAATTACGCTTTGGGCATTGGGAACATTGGTTGTCGGAAACTTTCAAGCCTCAAACGGTTTCGATGTCAAATTCGTCAACGGTTTCGCTTCGCTTATTTTGATTGGTTTAGCAATTTATCTGGTCATCACGGCGTTAATTAAATTACGCACCGAAAAACGTAGTGAGTTACTGGCGGACAGTGTTTAGCTACTTTAAAACTGATGTGTAAAGTGATCCCATTGTAGCGATATATTAAGATTTGCCCTCAAAATCCGATAAGCATTAGTTAATTTTCTACTTGCTTTTCTTCAAATCAAAAGTCCTTGCAATCGAATCGGTTTGGTTGCGAAGCGATTGCGGTTTTTAATAATTTTGTGAGGACTACCTCAATCTTAACAAACTTTCAACCGAAATATCTTCGTCCACATCTTCCCAATGAATACCGATTCCACCGCCGATCAATCGCCAATGTTTTCTTTCTTTAGACGTAGCATTTTGCAAACGCGGAAACCATACCAACGGCGCGGCAATTTCGCGTCCGTCAGCTAAAACAACGTGCAAACTGTCTTCCGTGCAACTAACATCAATAGCTAGAGATTCAACTTCAACGGCTAAAATACTCATTCCATTTCTCCACTAATAAATCTTGATTTTCTTCAATAATTTGCTGAATTTCCGATAATTCATCACTCCGAAAGCCGCGTGATTTTACAAAAGACACAGGGCTTAACCAAAATTTGGCAAATCTTTCGGCTTGCTCAACGTGAATGTGTGGCGGTTCACTTCCTTCCAAACTGAAAAAGAAAAATCTATATCCTCTGACTCGCAAAACTGTCGGCATATTTAAAAGGCTTACTTGCTTTTCTTCAAATCAAAAGTCCTTGCAATCGAATCGGTTTGGTTGCGAATTGAGCGCAGTTTATCGCGCAAACCATCAAAGCGCAAAACATAAACCTTGTCGTCAGCGGCTTTTAAGAAATAAAATCTGCCACTCATATTGCGCCCGGAACGGACGAATTCGTAATTGAAAACCTTGCCGTTCAATGAACCTTTGAAATCTTCTTCTTTGCCGGCGACGTAGCCGGGCAAAAATTGGAGTTTTTGCTCTTCGTCGCGGATTGTGTCCGCAAGAAGTGCGTCGGATTTGACGGAAAGTTTGCGAACTTCGAGATGTCCGTTTTGTCTTTCGCCAAAAACGTATTCGACATTCGGGCTGATGGTCGAAGGTTTGACCGTTTGTTTCCACGTCGCTTCGGGCAATTCAAATGTATATTCGACGTTGGCATCGCTAAAAGTTTCGGTTTGGGCAAATGCCGAAACCGACAACAATAATGCCGCAATAACAGAAAACACAGGGAAGAGTTTGGATAGTTTCATATTATTATTTCCTTATAATCTTGCTTTCGATAATATGGATATTTTAGATGCTTCTTTGTCCTTCGTCAGTTGTCCTTTGTTAAATCTGATGACAAAGGACAACTGACGAAGGACAAAGGACAAATATTATTTCGCCTTTTCCATTATCGCTTGCGTCTAAGTTATCAGCAAGGCTTTGAATAATTCTTGAGCAATAATAAATTTTTGAGGTAAAAGTTATGAATAAAAAGATTTCTATGGTTCACAAAATCACGACGGTTTTGATGATGTTGGCGATGGTCGCGCCTGTTTTGACAATTAGCGTCAACGCGCAAACGATGTCAAAAAAAGAGTCGAAGTCATTGACCGATGACCAAAAAATCCTTCACGTTCTCAATCGTTTAGGATTCGGCACAAGAGACGGCGATGTTGCACGAGTCAAAGCCGTCGGCTTGAACAAATATATCGAACAACAACTCAATCCGTCTTCGATAACGGACGCGACGGCTGATGCAAAAGTTAAGAATCTCGATGTTTTGAAGATGTCAAATGAAGAACTCTTTGCCAAATATCCAAGCGGCGCGGCGGTTTTGCAAATAGTGGCGAAGGAGAACGGTCTGAAAAAAGGCGATGTCGCGGGATTGAAAAACAAAAATAAAGTCGAAGGCGCGCCCGACGTAAAAGAAAAAGACCCGTCGCAAATGAGCGACGAGGAACGCCAAAAGCTCCAACAAGAAGTTCGGGAAATTTATCAAAAATACAATCTCGGTCGTCCGCAACAGATTACGCAACAACTCACCGCTTCGCGCATTATGCGGGCGGTTTATTCCGAAAAACAATTGAACGAATCAATGGTTGATTTTTGGACAAATCATTTTAACGTTTATGCCAATAAAGCGGCGGTTCGCTGGTTTTTGCCCGAATATGACCGCGACGTGATTCGCCCGAATGCGCTTGGCAATTTCAAAGATTTATTGTTGGCAACAGCGCAAAGTCCGGCGATGCTTTTTTATCTCGACAATTTCCAATCGGTTTCGCCTGATATGCAAAATGCCGGACGCGGAAACGGACGTTTTCGGCAAAACGGGCAAATGAACACGCAGCGGCGCGAACAAATCAAACAACAATACGGTTTGAAAGACGCGGAACTCGATGCGCGTTTGAAACAAAATCAGCAAAAACAAAATCAAGCAAACAAACAAAAACGTGGCATCAACGAAAACTACGCCCGCGAGATTATGGAACTGCACACTTTGGGCGTGGACAACGGCTACACGCAAAAAGATATTCAGGAAGTCGCCCGCGCTTTTACGGGTTGGACGATTGTTGACCCGCGCGGTTATCGCACGGCGTTGGCGAAAATGGAAAATGGCGACCAAACCAAACGCGCCAATCGTTTAGCAAAATTTATGGGTTTGCCCGAAAATGCCGAAAGCGGAACTTTCTATTTTAATGAACGCGCCCACGACAAAGGCGAAAAGGTTGTGCTTGGACAAAAAATCAACGAAGGCGGAATGAAAGACGGCTTAAAGGTGATTGATATTCTCGTCAATAATCCCGCAACCGCGAAGTTTATTGCCCGCAAACTCGCCGTCAAATTCGTTTCCGACAATCCGAGTGAAGCATTGGTCAATCGTGTCGCTGATGCCTTTCACAATTCCAAAGGCGACATCAAACAGACGCTTCGTGCGCTTTTTACCGACAAAGAATTTTACGCGCCGGAAAATTATCGCGCCAAAATCAAAACTCCGTTTGAGCTGATGGTCAGCGCGATTCGCACCGTCGGTGCGGACACCAACGGTGGACAAATTCAAGCGATGCTGGCAAAAATGGGCGAACCGCTTTACGGTTTTCAAGCCCCGACAGGTTATCCCGACACGGCGGAAGATTGGGTAAATACGGGCGCGTTAATCGAGCGTCTGAACTTTGCGATTGCACTTGCGTCAAACCGCATTCCGGGAACGTGGGTTAATCTGTCGAAGTTTGATGCAAAAGACAAATCGCAAATTCTCGACCAAACGACTGCGGCGGTTTTGGACGGCGAAATTGCGCCAAACACCCGACAGACACTCTTAAAACAAATCAACGCGCCGTTGCCGGAAGTGAAATTAGCTGAGGAAATGGACGATGAGGACGGCTTAATGATGCAAAAACAAGGCAAGCGCGACGGCGGACAACAGATCCGTTTATTGCCTCCAAGCGGTAATGCGGAAGTCTTTAAGGTTGTTAGTTTGGTTTTGGGAACGCCCGATTTTCAACGGCAATAAACTAATGTTCAGTCAAGGTTAAGATGATGTCAAAACCGTCAATCAAACCTTGACTGAACACTAAGAAGCGTGTCTGAAAAGTAACGCCGTCGTCCCGACGGCTGTCGGGGAAGCGTCCCGCTTCCCCACTTCAGCTAAAAGAGAGTGTCAAAATAAGTCAAACGAGAGCGCGGGACGCACTCTCGACAGCCGTCGGGACGACGGCGTTACCTCTTTGCCGACTTTTCAGACAGGCTCTAAGCTCGACTTTATCCAATTTAAGCGGCAAAGCAGAGCGTATCAGTCAGAGTTTCTAGAAATGAACGTGGTATTTTTATCACTTCATAATCGGTTTCCGATTTTTGAAAACTCTGAAACTCCCCTATTTGTTGCCTCACACAACCGATGGCATCTGAAAAAGTGGCAACTTCTTTTTCATACCAAACGGCACTTCTGATTTTCAATTTCCCGGTTTTTGACAACTCGTTTGCCATTATTGTAACCAGCGAAAACAACCCGAATAAACACGGCGTAGTGCGATTGATAGCTTTGTCTGACCATTGCCGATTCGTTTCGATTCCCAGATGTCGGCGAGATTCTTCAAATGTCACTTCAACTTGCCATCTTCTGATAAACCATTCGACGATTTGCTTCGGCACGGCTGCTTGATTGGTGCAAAGCACGGCTTGTGTGTCAAATTCCGCTTTCGGATCGCGGACAATTATCCAGCGAATCGGCACCGCCTCTTTGCCAACGTGAAACCAGACACAATTGCCATTCGTGATCTCAATTTCCTTTTCTACGCCATACCAATTAACAAGGACTTTTTCCCAATCGGTGTTTGAATTTTCGCTCACCTGTTTCAAAGTCGGCAAGCGCACTCCTTTCTTGCGCGGTCTGCCAATGGCTCTTTTCTCTAGTTTCGGGGCGGCTTCGTAAAGTGCCGCATCCATTCGCAATTTGGTGACGACCGTGACTTTTTCGCGCACCGCACCCAGCAAGTCCAAAGCCGCATAACTACTGTCTCCGACAAAGATCAACGGCTTGTCGGGAAACCATCGCCAAATCCGTAACATTGCTTGGCGAGCACGGTCAGTTAGTTTTCGATGGCGAATTCCGCGCTCCTTATGATACCTTTCGGAGGGACATAAAACGGTTAAAAACGGTAAGCCCCAAACTCGCCCGGCAAATGGAATTTCACTCAATAACATAAATGACATCCAGCGTAACCCACTCGCTTTGACAAAAAATGAATCCGAAGAGCGCACCGCATCCCGATAAATCCCTTTCGCCTTAATCTTTGTGCCGCGCCTTCTTTCTAAATGGTCGTCAAACCCAATGACCAACTCATCTTTCAGGGCAAGTGATTTGATTAATAGCTTTAACAAAACCTTTGAACCGCCTAAACAACTCCACTCGGCACGATTAAGCACGCGATGATAGTTCTGAAAATGCTTCTCCCCGCTCAACCCCATCACTCGCAAGGCGTTGGTCACGGTCCGTGAAGCAGGCGTGAGAATCGCCCCCACCAACAAAACTTTTACTCGCTCAAAAACCGGCTTGGAAAATAATGGTGCAAATGCTATAACAAATTTCATCAGAACGCAGTCCATTGCTTAAGCTCCTTTTGACTTTTCTTTGGTCGGAAAATATCAAATTGAACTTACTTGTTCAGCGTTCTGTTTTCAAATATCAATTGTCAATATTGGATAAAGTCGAGCTAAGAGTGTGTTTAAATTTTAATCGTTCCTTATAGGTTTAATCGTTCCTTATAGGTTTAATTCCCCGTAGCTCTGCTACGGAAATAAGGAAAAATAAAAATTCCGATTCAATACCTCGCGGCTCTGCCGCGCGGAAAATTTATTTTTCACGATTTTGTCAGCGAAGATTTTAGTATTTCTTCAACTTAACCGCCAATAGTTAATAGTGAATAGCCAATAGTTAAGCACGAAGTTGACCGTTATTCGCTGTTAGCTGTTCGTTATTGGCTATTAAATAAGGAAATGTCGGTCGCTGTGAGCGACAAAAACCGAACATTTTATTATTATTTGAAAAATTTAAACAGACTCTAAGGTCAAATTACGAATTGACACGAAAGAAAACAGCAAAGATTTTTGCAGAATTTCGTGTTTTTTTGTGGACAGGAGAATTTATGAAATACGCAATTATTATTTTAGCTGTTATTTTTTCGCTTGGCTGTTCAGCTAAAGCGCAGACAAGACAGGATTTGACTGAAAATGAACGCTACAAACTCGCCGCTGATTATTCAAAAGACAAGCGTGGGCTTTCTGTGTTGGTGATGAAGGACGGCAAAACCGTTTTTGAAGATTACGAAAACGGCTATACGGCGGAAGATTCGCACCAACTTGCCAGCGGTACGAAATCTTTTTCGGGCGTGATGTTAGCGGCGGCAATCGAAGATAAACTCATCAACAATTTCGATGAGAAAGTTTCGGACACGATTGTTGAATGGCAAATGGACAAACGAAAATCTCGCATCACGCTTCGCCAACTGCTTTCTTTAACCAGCGGAATTGACGCGGGCAACAACGGCAGACCGCCGAGTTATGCGGAAGCGATAAAATTTCCCGTTAAATACGACGCGGGCGAAAAGTTTGAATATGGTCCCGTGCCGTTTCAGGTTTTCGGCGAGGTAATGCAGCGAAAACTCCTGCCGAAGAAGGAAACGGTTTTGGATTATTTGAAACGTCGTGTTTTGAATCCAATCGGCTTGAATGTTACTTCGTGGACAACACAGGACGGACAAATTAATATTCCTTCGGGCGCGGTTTTGACGGCGAAAGAATGGGCAAAGTTCGGACAATTTCTACTTGATGGTGGAAAATGGAACGGCAAACAAATCGTGGCAAAAAAATTGTTGGACGAACTCGTTCTCGGCTCAAAGGCAAATCCGAATTATGGTCTGTCATTTTGGCTCAACCGTTCCAGCGACGGCAAAGCGACGCTTGC
>JANOXW010000349.1:0-5457 GCA_031418635.1 Acidobacteriota bacterium | reverse complement strand
TCGAAATGTTATGGCAAAAGATAAAATATGATTGGCTGACATGGGACGCATACAGTTCTTACAAGAACTTGTGCCAAGAACTGACTCAAGTTCTTTCACAAATTGGTTCATTATATCGTATTACTTTTGCTTAGGTGCTTATTGATTCTCAAATGAAAACTGAAAGATTACAACAGATTGAAGAAATTTATCACGCGGCTTTGGAGGTTGCGCCCGACAAACGTGAATCTTTTTTTAACGAATTTTGCGGCGCAGACGAAGAATTGCGCCGTGAAGTCAAGTCTTTGCTCGCGTTTGAAAAGTCTTCCGACAATCTTCCCGACAAATCGCCTGAATCTTTCGTTGCTGTGTTTTCCGAAAAAAAAGATTCGACAAATCTCATCGGCAAAGCAGTCAATCAATACAAAATTCTCGCGCTTGTCGGCAAAGGCGGAATGGGTGAAGTTTATCTTGCCCAAGATACGCGACTCGACCGACGGGTTGCGCTAAAAATTCTTCCGCCTGATTTTATTGATAATAGAGGGCGTATGGAGCTTTTTGTGAGAGAAGCAAAAACGGCTTCCGCACTGAATCATCCGAATATCATCACGATTTACGAAATTGGTGTGTTGCAAGATACGCATTACATCGCCACCGAACTTATCGAAGGCGAAACTTTGCGCGAGTTGACAAAATCGCGTGAACCAGATTTGCGCGAAACGCTCGACATTGCCATTCAGATGGCTTCGGCGTTAGTGGCGGCACACGCCGCGGGCATCGTTCACCGCGACATCAAACCCGACAACGTGATGTTGCGGCGCGACGGTTTTGTTAAAATTCTCGATTTCGGCTTGGCAAAATTAACCGAACCGCAGATAGTTGGCGCAGACGACGAAACATTACTGCAAAGTATTCGCGGCAGTGTCAAAGGAACGATTGTTTATATGTCGCCGGAACAAGCGCGTGGTTTGCAAGTTGATGCCCGCACCGATATTTGGAGTTTTGGCGTAACGCTCTATGAATTACTGACGCGACGATTGCCGTTTGCGGGCGCGTCGGCAACCGATGTAATGTTTTCCATCGTGCAAAAAGAGCCACCGTCTTTACAGTTTATCGCGCCCGATTTGCCGAATGAATTATTCTTTATCGTCAATAAAACTCTGCGTAAAAATCTCGACGAGCGTTATCAAAATATCAAAGACGTGCTGAACGATTTGCGACAAGTGAAACAAAAACTTGATTACGAACAATTTGAACGCTCATTTTCGCCTGAAACTTCAAAGCGACTACTTGAAACGGAACAAACAAAAACCGTAAGTTTGACAGCCATTTCGTCCGATTCAAACAAATCAATTTCGCTCTCAACCGTTCCGCCGAATAATCTATCAAGCGAACTGTCGCCGCTAATTGGTCGGGAAGCGGAATTAGCGGAGATTATGGATTTACTGCGTCAGCCGAATACGCGATTGCTGACGATAACGGGCGTTGGCGGAACGGGCAAAACGCGCATTGCACAAGCAATCGCGCACGAATCTTTGATGGAATTTAGCGACGGCGTTTATTTCATTAGTCTGTCGGCGATTGAAAATCCCGAATTGGTCATTCCGATTATCGGGCAGACGCTTGGCGTTCAGGAAGAAAGTGGCAAATCTTTGAAAGAACGCATCGGCGATTATCTGCGCGAGAAAAAAATGCTCATTGTTTTGGACAACTTTGAGCAAATCACGCAAGCCGCGCCGATGATTGGCGAACTGTTGTTAGGTTCGGTGAATTTGAAGATTTTAGTAACGAGCCGCGTTCATCTTCATTTACGATTTGAACACGAACTCACGCTTCAACCGCTTGCCGTTCCGACGGACAAGCGGTTAAGTTTAGATGAATTAAACGCTTATCCAGCCGTGGCGTTGTTTGTCGAAAGAGCAAAGGCGGCAAAATCGAATTTTGCATTAACGGACGAAAACGCCGATTCGGTTGCGGAAATTTGCCGACGGCTTGACGGTTTGCCGTTGGCGATAGAACTTGCGGCGGTGCGTGTCAAAATGCTGTCTCCACAGGCGATTTTGACACGATTAACCAATAGTCTGAAATTATTGACCGGCGGTGCAAGAGATTTGCCCGAACGCCAACAAACGATGCGTGGCGCGATTGCGTGGAGCTACGATTTGCTCGATGCGGACGAAAAGAAACTGCTCAATCGGTTGGCGGTCTTTGCCCGCGGTTTCACGCTCGAAGGCGCGGAAGCAATTGCGTTGAATTCAAACTTTCCGAACACGGATTTGAAGATTGACATCTTTGACGTACTATCATCACTCGTGGACAAAAGCCTTCTCGCACAACGCGAACAAGCCGATGGCGAACCGCGATTTCGGACTCTCGAAGTTGTCAGAGAATTCGCGCTTGAAACCTTGACAGCCAGCGGCGAAGCGGATGAAATCAAACATCGCCACGCGGCTTTTTTCGCTAATCTTTCCGAAGAAGCCGAACCACAATTATTGAGTGCAAATGCGGCGATTTGGTATGAAAAACTCGAACAGGAACACGACAATCTGCGGGTTGCACTTGAATGGACGCTCGAATACGAACCCGAAACGGCATTGCGAATTGTTACTGCAATTTACCGATTTTGGTTAGGACGCGGACATTTGGCGGAAGGCAGCAAGTGGACACGGGCAGCGTTAGAAAAAAATAATGCAGATATTGCCTCGAAATTGCGGGCGAAAGCCGCTCGCGGCATCGGTAATTTGAGCGTTTTGCAAGGCGATTTTGAAGCCGCAAATTTCTATTATCAAACAAGTCTGCGCCTCAGTCGTGAGATTGGCGACAAACAATTGATTTGTTACGCGCTTGCCGGTTTGGGAAATATGAAAACCTTTCGCGGCGATCTTTCATCAGGGCGAACTTTGATAGAAGAAAGTTTGACGATTGCCAGAGAAATAAATGATAAACTGCACATCACCTTGACGCTCAATTCGCTCGGCGAAATCGCCCGTGATGAAGTAGATTATCAAGCGGCGCGAAGCTATTATGAAGAGGCTCTTGCCATCGCTAAAAAAGAATCGCTGAGTATCGCAATTCCGACTTACACGGGAAATTTGGCATCTGTAACTTGTTTGCTGGAAGATTATCAAGCGGCGCATTCATACTGTCTTGAATCTCTCAAAATCAGCGAAGAATTAGGCGATAAGAAAGGCATCGGCGGTGCGCTTGACCGATTGGCGGCGTTGGCAGTCAAGGACGGAAAGATGGAAAAAGCAGCGTATTTGTGGGGCGCGGCGCAGTCAATCTTTGAAGCCATCGGTTACAAAATTGAAAAAGTTGACCAAGACTTTAAAGACCGTTACAGCCACGAAGCGCGAATGGCAATCAGTGATGAGGCGTTCGACGCGGCACAAGCCGAAGGAAAATTGATGCAAATGAAAAAAGCGATTGCGCTTGCCCGCGCAACTAACTAGTGCAAACCAATCTGCGCTAATTCGGCAAAGGAGTAACGCCGTCGGGACGACGGCGTTACTTTTCGCGCTTAGGAATAATGATAACTTGCTCCGCAACTTCAGTTATCAGTTGCTCCTAAATTTTAATTGTTGCTTGAGCCGCCGCTCCACATTTCAAAACTGCCCCAGATTTCGTCAATGACTTTCTCGTTGGCAGCAAATTTTTCTTCGTTTTCGCACATCAGAATCATAATGTAGTTGTCCGTTACGTCCGTGCCGACGAGAATACGGACTTTGTTCGATTTGCTGTCTGTTTTCGTCGTGGCATCGGCAATCGAATAGTCTTCGCTTTCGGCTTGCAATGCGCCCATCGTTACGGTCCCTTTGCCTTTCGACATTCCTTCGATAAATGTTTTCGACTTATCGAGCAGATCATCTTTCGACAAAGTATTGTCTTTGAACGCCAGAACGATAACGGCGATTTCCGACGGTGCCGGCGTGCTGGCGACATAGACATCTATGCCTTCTTCGGTGCCGGAACTGCCCGTCGTGCCTTCGGGAACCGCAAAACTGTAACCTCTCTGTTCGTCGTAAATATCAATCCAACTGTCGGGAACGGGATTATTCTTGGCTTTTTTGCCCTTGCTGTCGGTCGGCAATTTCTCGTCTTTCAACACTTCTTTCGGTTTGGAATCCGTGTTAGCCGCAGTCGTGTTTGAATTTTTATTAGCTGCCGGACTCGAAGCCGTGTTGGTCGGTTTGGCAGTGTTTGCATTATCTTTTGAAGTGGTAAATGATGCGCTGCAGCCGGCAAAAGAT
Source organism: Acidobacteriota bacterium (assembly GCA_031418635.1). Taxonomy (GTDB): domain Bacteria; phylum Acidobacteriota; class Blastocatellia; order Pyrinomonadales; family Pyrinomonadaceae. The sequence continues at coordinate 1,228 of JANOXW010000349.1, read as the reverse complement.
ATTCCGAGTGCTGAAATTATCAGCATTAAAAAAAGTTTGTTTTTCATATTTTCTCCTGTTAGTTTTTTTATTTAGAAACCAAGAATTTGCCCGCGAAATACGCCAAAGACGCTAAAAAAAGATAAAACATAGTTGTCTTTTGGTTTAATTTTTCGTGTGTTTCGCGGACAAATCTGTTTGTTTTATCAATTCCGAATTTAATTAAGAATTGCGGTTGTTTTTCCTTTGCTGTATAGCAACTCGACGGTTGAAATTTTCAGCAGATTCAGATTGTCCCATTCGAGATATGCGCCGTCTTCGTCTTCGATTCGCAAGTCCCAATATTTAGACTTAGTTTTGCTCGGAAACCTAATCAAAATGTCTTCGCTGTCGGGCAGAGTGTCAACTCCCAGAATATCGTCGCCCCATTCTTTGGAATTATGCGGCGTAACGTAAAGGGCGTTAATTTCAACTCCTGTGCTGTTGATAAGCGTAAAATCCTGATCGCCGAAAGTTACTTTGATATTTTGACTGACATTTTTTGCCTCGCTCGAAATCGCGGGCAAACAGATAAATCCGACTAACGCCAAAACTACTAATAAATTTTTCATCATTTTCATCATTTTATTATTCTCCTTATTTAGTTCAACTTATTATGTGGGAGCTATGATCTTATTTCGGCATTGTTTGACTATTTCTTTACCCAAACAACACCATCCGACCAGTGAATTTCCAATCCATCTTCGGACACAGTTCCATTTCTCGTGGCAAAGTCTTGGGCAAAAACCTTGCTGCCCTTAACGCTTCCTCTTGATTTTGCATTGCTGCCTTTCAAGCCTTTGATCGAAAGAGCCGTCCCGTTTTGAGTGATTGACCAAATATACGGCGACTTTGTTCCGTCGTCGTAGTAACCAATCCAAGTTCCTTCGAGATTCCAATCTTTTTCGACAATAAGTGCCGTCGTCTTACCGTTTTTGTAATAAAGTGTGAGTGTATCTATGGCGAGTAGATTTAAATTCTCCCACTCAAGATACTCACCCGCTTCATTTTCGATACGCAAATCCCAAAGTTTTGCCTTCTCTTTTCTGGAAAAACTTATATCTAATGTTTTGCCATTTAACAGCGTGTCAACCCCAAGAATGTCATCGCCCCATTCAACAACATTATGCGGCGTAACATAAAGCGCGTAAATTTCTACTCCCGTGGCATTCACCAAAGTAAAATCTTGCGCTGCTTGTGCCAAAATTTT
>JANOXW010000348.1:0-2198 GCA_031418635.1 Acidobacteriota bacterium | reverse complement strand
TCGAAATGTTATGGCAAAAGATAAAATATGATTGGCTGACCTGGGACGCATACAGTTCTTACAAGAACTTGTGCCAAGAACTGACTCAAGTTCTTTCACAAATTGGTTCATTATATCGTATTACTTTTGCTTAGGTGCTTATGATACCCGAAAAAAGATGAAGACGCGGCGAAATTTTATCCCAACCGTAGAGATAAATTCCCAGAAAAATCGCTTCGGTAAAAAACGCAAAACCTTCGAGCGAAAACGGCATTCCGAAAATCGGTCCGGCGTATTCCATAAACGTCGGAAAAAGCAAACCGAGTTCAAACGACAAAACCGTGCCGGAAACCGCACCGACGGCAAACAAAATCGCCGTGCCTTTCGCCCAACGCTTCGTCAAAGTCAGATAAACTTCCTCGCCCGTCTTGAGCCAACGCCACTCGGCAATCACCATCAAAAGTGGCATCGCAATCCCGATTGCCGCAAAAATGATGTGAAAACCGAGCGACGTCGCCATCTGCGAACGTGCCGCCAAAATATCGTCCATAAATAAATCCTAATAAATTTTCCGCGCGGCAGAGCCGCGAGGTATTGAATCGGAATTTTTATTTTTCCTTATTTCCGTAGCAGAGCTACGGGGAATTAAACCTATAAGGAACGATTAAAAAATACTTAAAAATATGAAAAATATTTTTTGTTGTTCATGTAATCCCCTGATAAAATTTTGGCGGTTAAGATTTCCCCAACCACCCTGATATTAAAGTTCTTTTTTGGAGAAATACCAGTCAGTATATTCGTAACCTTCACCGGCACGATTTTCGGCATCCTGTGCCGTTGTCGGCGGCGGAACGATGACTTTATCGCCGGGCTGCCAGCCTTCGGGTGTCGCAATCTTGTTCGCATCGGAAGTTTGCAAAGCCGTAACGAGCCGGACAAATTCGTCAATCGAACGCCCGTTAGTCATCGGGTAATAAACCATCGCCCGCAAAACTCCTTTGTCATCAATGATAAAGGTTGCACGAACCGCCGAAGTATCCGATGCTCCGGGTTGAATCATTCCGTAAGCGTGTGCTACCTTCATTGATAAATCTTCGATAACCGGAAACGGAATATCAACCCCGAATTTTTCTTTTATATTCCGCACCCACGCGATATGTGCGAAATTGCTGTCAATCGAAAGACCGAGCAGTTCGGTGTTCATCTCTTGAAATTTGGGGTGTGCTTTGGCAAATGCGATAAATTCGGTCGTGCAAACCGGAGTAAAATCTGCCGGATGCGAAAACAGCACTAGCCATTTTCCTTTGTAATCGGCAAGTTTCTTCACGCCCTGCGTCGTTTTTGCTTCAAATTCGGGTGCCTGTTCGTTAAGTCGCGGCATTCCCGTCGCTTTTGTTTCGTTATTGTTTTCCATAATTTTCATTGCCTCCAATTGTTGTTCTTCATACTATGAATTAGCACAAGCCGTCGCGGAAATTTCCGTTTCCAAACCTGCGTCCATCCATGCCTTTGTTCCACCGATTACGTTGTAAATTTTCTTAAAGCCGGCGTTTTCCAAAATGCTCGTTCCCAAACTCGAACGATAACCGCTTTGGCAGATAACGTAACTCGGTTTGTCGGGATTGAGTTTGCCAATCTCTTTCGCTAAAACGTCGAGTGGCAGATTCGTCGTGTTCGGCGCGTGTCCGGCGGCGTGTTCGGCGATGCGCCGCACGTCAACAAATTGAACGCCCGCGTCTTTCGTCGCGTCTTTCGCTTGTTCGACGGAAATCTGTTCGACCTTTTTCGTTTCGCCCGTGTAATCGTTTATCAAAATAAATCCTTTGACGGTTTCGATGCCGACGCGAGCCAGACGCATAAATGCCTCGTTCACTTGTTCCTCATTTTCGGCGACAATCGCCACCGGCGTTCCAATGGTAATAAGCGTTCCCGCCCACGATGCAAATTGTCTGCCAAGCCCGATGTTGATTGCATTCGGAACGTGCGCCGCGCCGAATGTTTCGCCCGTGCGAATGTCCAAAACCACGCCGTCGAAATCTTTGATTTCTTCGGTTGAAAATTCTTTCGGTTGCGGCAAATCTTCAAGCGATGAAGAACCTTCCAAATTTTTCGCCGCGCTTTTCGGAAAATACGCCGGAACTTCCGGTTGGTCAGCCGCCACGATTTTGACAAACTCTTCTTTCGACATCGGTTGCAAAGCATAATTAAATTGCCTTTGA
>JANOXW010000347.1:0-2526 GCA_031418635.1 Acidobacteriota bacterium | reverse complement strand
CCCGCGCCGTGCGCCGCGAGAACTTTGTAGAGCCGAAAGTCCATCTCGTCGGTTTCAAATTCGGCGATGTTTGACGGCAAATAAATCGTTTTGCCGTCCGAAATGCGCGATTCCTGCGGCATTGCGACCAGCGGTGCGATTTCCACTTCTTTGCCCGTCAAGCCTTCGATATAAATCCGCAAAATCGTCTGAATATTTTCAAGCGGCAAACCAATCGAAGATTCTTGCAAAAGTGCGTTGCTGTTGCGCGTTTCGAGTGCGAAATAACTGCGCCGCGCCTTTGCGCTGTCGTCTTTTGTTTTTTCCAAACCCGTTTCAACCCATTCTTCAAACTGTTCGAGCAAGACTTTTCGCAAAGCCGTCGAACTCGAACGAAACGCGGCAAGCGCAGATTCGGCATCGGTTTCGGCAATTTTCTGAATTAATTGCAAAACCTTCCGCGCAATTTCAGTAACTTCCTCTTTCTTTCGCAAAGTTACGATATTGATAAAAAACTGCGGACTTGAGCGAATAAACGAAATCAAAATCGCGTTGCCGCTTTTGGCAATTTTAAGCAAAACCGCGCACCAATCATCAAAAGCAAAATCAACACGACGCAAAACTTCACCGCCCGCGCTGATAAAATGGAGCGTTACACTGCCACCGTATTCGAGAAATTCGCTTGCTTTGGTTGTTAAAATTATCGCTTGCCTGGCGGAAAGTTTTTCAAGCGCGACGGGCAAAATCTGCCACAAATCCGCCGTCATTCCACCCGTTCGATTGGCAAAATGTGAAGCTAGAGCGATGACGGATTGCGCCACTTCGCTTCTTTCGTCGCCAAATTTAAGAAGCGTTTTGGCAATGTTCGGTGTTTTTTGTAAAAAATCCGCGCTGTGTTTGGCGGAACGCTTGGCGATTTCAAAAGCAAGATTTAGAATTTTAGTAAAAAGTTCAGCGTCGCCGACCTCTTTTGCTAAATCGGGAATCGAAGCAAAAGTTTCCAGCGCAATCGAACTCGACAAAACGAGTTGGCGCGTGCAGATTTGAAAAACGAGTGAACGTGCTTTTTTTGGAACTTTTTTGAAATCGTTCACGCCATCGGTGAAAAATTTCGCGCCCAAATCGGCGTTTGCCATCGCCATTCGTCTGCCCATTTCCGCCCAAGCGCGTAAATCTTCAGCTTCAAGAATCTGCGCGGCTTTCGGCACGGATTCGACAAACTCGCGGCTGACGCGCAACGAAACACCTGCTAATACTGCGCTCATCTCAAGCGCAACAATCTTTTTTTCGTTCGGAAGTTTGCCTAATCTCCGAGCTAATCCGGTGAAGGTTTGTTTTTTAGAGTTGGGTGTTTCAGTTTCCGCCATAATTTAATTTTAGAAAGTCTAAATCATAAAGTCCAAAGTCCAAAGAAATCAAACTGGCAACTGCCGATTTGGGCGGCTTGCCGTCGGGATAAACGAATGTGTGAATACACGGCGCGGCACCGACTTCGCGCAGGGAATCGGACGAGCCGCGACTTTCAAATTCGGCGAGTTTTGCCATTACGAAATTTTGCTCTTCCGCCGTCATGTGTAAATAAGCGAGGTCGAAGGTACAGCCGGTCGTGTGCGGCGGCGTTGCGCCTTTGAAGGCGTTCGAGTTGCTTTTGGTTAATTCAAATTGATACTCAAGCGAACGAGTCAACGATGTAACTTTCAGTGGTCGCCCGAATTTTTGAAAATACGCACTGCCGAGTTCGTTCAAAATTTTCAATGCCGATGGGTGAAACATTCTGAGCAAGCGAATCTTCATTTGCCGGCGGTTGCCCGGATTATTCAAGTCGTATTTTTGCCCGTCGTAATTCGCGGCAAGCGTCGCCAGATTGTTATAACCTTCCATACCTGATGTGTAGGGCGTTTTTCCTCTGGTGTTTGGGTCAAACTGCATAAACGCCGATTCGTCCGCACTGCCGCCGACATCGAGATAAAAAAACTGCGTCGCGGCGGGCAATTCTAACAAATCACCCTGAATTCGTTTTTTGGCGAGGTCGCCGAAATCGTGCGGCAGATTGCCGACGTTGAAACCAAGTTCTCTGATTTTATCAATCTGTTTTCCGATGCCGCGTCCGCCGCTGAGTTCCGCCGGAACATTCACCGAAACAAGTCCGGTCGGTGCGTTGCGTTTTTCGTTCGCTTTGGCAATTTGCTGTTTAATATAATCAATGGTTACGTCTAATTTAAGCGCATTCGGCGAAGTGGGCGCGGTGCTGGTAACGGCTTCGACAGTTTTTACATCGAGTTCGGCTTCTTTAGCTTCCCACGCTTCGATTAAATCGTCGAGATTGTCCGGTTCTTCGCCACCAAGCGGATCAACCACACGAATCGGAACGGCTGCGGAAGCAATAATTTTCGGTGTCGGTTTGCCCCGCGTAATTCCGCTACTGCCATCGTATCGGCTGGCAATAAAAATTCCCGCTACTGCCAAAAGAATTATCAAAAGCGTCGAACCAACAGCGGCAATCATCACAAATGGAGGCTGATTCGATTTTGGATTTTGGATTTTGGA
>JANOXW010000346.1:0-3629 GCA_031418635.1 Acidobacteriota bacterium | reverse complement strand
AGCAATCGAAAATTTGTATGGGTTAGTCAATAAAATAGAAATGTTGAACTGAAATTAACCAAATTTGGAACTACTGAGAATATATTTAGTCGGACAAGCGACGTATTTTGAAAGTAAGTTTAACCAATGATTCTAAAAGTTCATCACGCCCAAATTACAATCCCGAAAAACACGGAAGAAACGGCGCGGGAATTCTATTGCGGATTGCTCGGTTTGCGCGAAATTCCGAAATCCGAAGCGTTGCAAAATCGCGGCGGATTTTGGCTTGATTTAGACGGTTTTCAAATTCACGTCGGCACGGAAAACGACGTTGACCGCACCAAATCAAAGGCGCATATTGCCTATCAAGTCGAAGATTTAGCAAGTTGGCGCGAAAAATTGCAAGGTAAAGATATAAAAATAATCGAAGGCATTCCGATTCCGAACTTTCGACGCTTTGAATTTCGTGACCCATTTGGAAATCGTGTAGAATTTTTAGAAAGTTGTTAATTGTTGATGGTTAATTGAGTCGTATTACCATTTACCATTTACCATTTACCATTTACCATTATGACTTCTTTTCCTGTATCTGAAAACGTCGCCCAAATGCAGACTTCTTCGACGCTCAAAGCCGGACAAATTGCGGCAAATTTGCGCGAGCAAGGCTTTGCTGTAATTGATTTGACGCTTGGCGAGCCGGATTTTCAAACACCCGAATTTATTAAGGAATTCGCTTGGGAAGGTTTGCAAAAAGGCTTGACGAAATACACGCCGACGACCGGTTTAAAGACCTTTCAAGAATCAGTCGCCGAGTTCTACGCAAACGAATTTAAAACGAGTTTTGCGCCCAATGAAGTCATCGCCACCGACGGCGGCAAACAGGCACTTTTTAACGCCGCTTGCACAATTTTAAATCCTGCCGACGAAGTGCTAATCCCGAAACCGTATTGGGTAACTTTTCCCGAAATCGTCAATTTCTGTCGCGGCAAAAATGTTTTTATCGAAACCGAAGACACCGAGTTTGTCTTGACGGCGGAACAGGTGAAAGATGCAATTACCGCAAAAACCAAACTTTTAATCATCAACTCGCCGAACAATCCGACCGGGCGCGTTATTCCGCCGTCGGAGATGCGAAAAATCGTCGAAGTCTGCGCGGAAAATAATGTTTATGTTTTGACCGACGAATGCTATCTGTTTTTTGCTTATCCGCCGGCAGAAGTTTTCACATCGGCGAGTTTGCCTGACGAATTGCGAAAATATGTCTGCGTCGCGGGTTCGTTTTCCAAGACTTACGCGATGACTGGCTGGCGCATCGGCTACACTATCGCCGGCGCGGAATGGTCGCAAGCGATGGCGAAACTGCAAAGCCATTCGACCTCGCATCCGACATCTTTCGTCCAATACGCCTGCGCCAAAGCGTTGCAAAATCGTGAACAATCTTTGGCGGCGGTTTATGCGATGCTCAAACAATACAAAACGCGCAAAGATTGGTTGATTCCCGCTTTACGCTCCATCGAAGGTTTCAAAGTTGCAACGCCCGAAGGCGCGTTTTATGCCTTTGTTGATGTCAGGGATTTGCTGGGCGATAAATTCAAAACTTCCGCCGACCTTGCCGACGCGCTTTTAACCGACGCGCACGTTGCTGTTACCGACGGCGCAGGTTTCGGCGCAGACGGTTTTGTGCGAATCTCTTACGCCACTTCGCTGGAAAACCTGCAAACGGCGGTTGAGAAAATAAAGAAACTTTTTAACTCTTATCCAGATTTTTCTGCCAATGTCTGATTTCAAGTAATAATCGTTTCATTATTTCCAGCCACGACGCGCCCGATGGAGTAGCATCTTTCGCCTAATTCTTCGATGTGTGAAATGATTCCTTCCCTTTCGCTTTCGGCGCAGATTATGACCATTCCAACGCCCATATTAAAGGTGCGAAACATCTCTTGGTCAGCGACATTTCCGAGTCTTTGCATCACGCCGAAAATCGGCAATTCGTTCCACGTTCCGCGTTTTATTTCAACCGAAACATTTTCAGGCAAAATGCGCGGAATATTTTCCAATAATCCGCCGCCGGTGATGTGCGCCAAACCTTTTATTTTTTTTTGGTTAATCAAAACCGAAAGCGATTTGTAATAGCTTCGATGCGGTTTCAGCAACGCATCCGAAAGAATTTCGCCATTGACTTCGGAATTGATTTTATAACCGCCGACTTCAAAAAACAGTTTTCGCGCCAACGAATATCCATTGGTGTGCAAACCGTTTGATTCAAGTGCTAAAACGACATCGCCCGCCATTATATTTTTGCCGTCAACGACTTTTTCGCGGTCAACTATGCCAACGATAAAACCCGCCAAATCGTATTCGCCATCGGTATAAAAGCCGGGCATTTCGGCAGTTTCACCGCCCAGCAAAACGCAACCGTTTTCACGGCAAGCGATGGAAATTCCTTCAACTACTGAAGCCGCAATGTTGGGCGAAAGTTTTCCGGTGGCAAAATAATCAAGAAAAAACAGGGGTCGTGCGCCTTGCACTAAAATATCGTTGACGCAATGATTTACAAGGTCTTGTCCGATTGTATTGTGAATATTGGCGAGAAAGGCAATTTTCAGTTTTGTGCCAACACCGTCCGCCGAAGCGACAAGAATCGGCGACGACATTTCGGTAAATTTTGCATCGAACATTCCACCGAAACTACCGATTTCGGTCAATGTTCGGGCATTAAAAGTGTTTTTGGCAAAGTCTTTTATCTTTGCCACCGTTTTGTTGGCGTTATCAATCGAAACACCAGCGTCCGCGTATGAAATCGAGTTTGACATAAGGTAACAATTATAAACTTTTTCGGATGGCTGTCATCTCGGCTTTAGCTTTTTTGGCGAAAATTAAACAGGCGATTTTATGCCAAACTCTCGTTCCAGAATCTCAGCAAATTCTAGTTCAGAATTTATTATAACTTTTTCTTTTTGGCTTGCTTTGGTTGTCATAAACTTCTTGCCAGTTAAAGTTTTGCGTCCGTCATCGAGCATCAAAGAACAAACTTTGTTTTGCGTAAAATGCGAATCAGGCGATGTTTGATGAAAATTGCACATCCCTTCAAATTCTGAAATATCGCGCTTTTTGAGTGTGAAAATGTATTGGCTGATAAACGATTCCTCGCTCTTTTTAACCACTTCAAAATATTTATCGTCAAACTTCTTGATTAAAAATGTTCCGTTGACATCGGTTTGTGCTTCGTCCAAAACAAATTTTATCGGTTCGGCGAAAAAATCACCGAATCCGACATCAACCAAATAATTTTCGTCTGCGATTCGTGTAATTATCGCTAAATGGTCAAATTCCTGTCCAAAATTTCCTTTTCCGTCGCTTACTCGTGCGGAAATTCGCTTGCTTTCGTAACCTGCTTTTTGCAAAAGTTCAAAAAACAACCCGTTTAGTTCGTAACAAAAACCGCCTCGTTTGTTTTCGACAATTTTTTGATATAAAGATTCGCCCTGCAAATCAATCGGCTTTTTCCAATGAATATCGAGATTTTCAAACGGAATATTTAAGAGATGCCGGCGTTGTAGATATTTGAGATTTTCTAAATTTGGAACAAAATCAATTTTTTCACCGCCAATTCTGTTTAGATATTTTTCTGTTTTCATAGAAGTTACAAA
>JANOXW010000345.1:0-3654 GCA_031418635.1 Acidobacteriota bacterium | reverse complement strand
GCGGGACAAAAGCATTGGGAATCGGTTTGTCCTCGGCTATTCCGAATTGAATGCCGGTGAAGCCCAATGTGCTTTGTTGCAGATACCACACGCCGTTGGATGGACGATACACTGCCACATCCGTTCTGCCATCCCCGTCATAATCCGCCGGTGTCGGTTGATCGGTTTCTAAGCCGAACTGAATTGCTCCGAATCCGGCTTGACTTCGCTGGTAATACCACACTCCGTTGGATGGACGATAGACTGCCACATCTGTTCTGCCATCTCCATCATAATCTGCCGCAACCGGTCTGTCCGTGTTCAAGCCGAATTGTATCGCGCCGAATCCTGCCGTTGTTTGTTGATAATACCAAACTCCGTTGGATGGACGATAAACGGCATAATCAGCCCGATTATCACCATCATAATCACCGACGACGGGTTTATCTTCCGCAATGCCGAATTGAAAAGCCGTAAATTGACCATTAACTAAATTAAGGACATACCAAACTCCGTTAGAAGGACGGAAAACCGCAATTTCAGCGCGACCATCACCACTAAAATCAGCCGGTTGCGGAATATCCTCAGCGATGCCGAATTGAAAAGCAGTAAAACCGAGAGATGAGCGCAGAATATACCAAACACCATTCTCAGGACGATAAACAGCAATATCGGTTCTGCCATCACCATCGAAATCAGCAGGAACGATTTTATCTGTCGGAATACCGAACTGAGTGGCAGAAAAGCCGTTTTGAGATTGGTTTAAGAACCACACGCCGCTCGAAGGACGGTAAACAGAAATATCACTTCTACCATCGTTGTCAAAGTCGAATTTTCTACGATTTTGTGGAATCGGAGTCGGCGTTGGAGTTGCCGTTGGAGTCGGAGTTGGTGTTGGAGTCGGAGTTGGCGTTGGTGTCGGTGTCGGTGTTGGCGTTGGTGTCGGTGTTGGATTTGAAGTTGTCAAACGTAACAGACTGTTGCGTGTAGTGCCGGCGTAAGCGTTGAAAATACCACCGACGAGAATGTTTCCGTCGGCTTGCGGTAAAATGTCGCACACAAAGAAACGAGAATCATTGTTAAAACCGGAGGTATATGAATTATCCACGCTACCGTTGGTGTTCAACCGAACAAGACGATTACTTGATACGCCATTAAAGGTCGAAAAATTACCACCGACGAGAACTTTTCCGTCGGATTGCAGAGCAATACCTTGCGTGCTATTGTCCGCACCTGTGCCGATGTCAAATGAGGTATCAAGTGAGCCGTTAGCGTTCAAACGCGCAACCCGATTTCGGGAAATGCCATTGAAAGTCGTGAAAGCTCCGACAATCAAGACTTTATCATCAGATTGCAAAGCAATTTTCTGAACAAAACTATTTGTCCCGCTGCCGGGATTAAATGCCGTGTCAACCGTTCCGTCAGCATTAACACGGACGATGCCGGCGCGTGGCTGTCCGTTATAAGTTGTTGTAAATGTTCCGCCAACCAGAATTTTGCCGTCCGGTTGGCGAAGGATGTCAACGACATTGCCGTTTGTTACGCCGGGCGTAAAAGTCGCGTCAATTGTGCCGTTCGAATTCAGACGTAACAATCTTTGAAAAGTGCCGCCGGGCGTAAAGCGTCCGCCGATTAAAATTCTGTCATCGGGCAAAACTATGATGTCATTTGTAATAGCAATAGCCGTCCCTGAAAGTTGCGTCGGGTTAAATGTTGTGTCGAGCGAACCGTCCGTATTTAAACGCGCAATTCCTTGGCGTGATGCGCCGTTAATCATAGTAAAATTGCCGCCGATCAAAATTCTGCCGTCTGATTGAACCGCCAGCGTATTGATGCTGTTATCGTTAAATGTGCCGGGATTAAATGTCGGATCGAGCGTTCCGTTCAAATTAAAGCGAGCCAAATTTGTTCCGGCTGTCGCGTTAGCCATCGTAAAATTACCACCAGCCAGAATTTTGCCGTCCGATTGCTGAACGATGGCACTGATAAAACCGAATCCGGTGATTGAAGCGTTAAAAGAATTGTCAATTCCGCCGGTTGAATTTAAACGCAAAATGCGATTACGCATTTGGTTGCCATACATTGTAAAAGTCCCGATTAAAACGATGTTGCCGTCTGATTGCAGTCTGACATGATTGCCGAAGTTGTCGGTTGATTGGACGGTAAAGGTCGCATCGAGAGTTCCGTTGGTTTCGAGTCGGAGCAAACTCGTCAAAACTCCGCTTGATGGCGAAAAACGTCCGGCGATTAAAACTCTGCCGTCCGGTTGCACAGCGAAATATTCTGCGCCGCCGCCGGCTGACATATTGGTAGGCGGAACAAAACCGGTATCAAGCGTTCCGTCAGTATTAAGACGGGCGACACCGCTTCGCGCCGTGCCGTTATAAGTAGCAAATCCGCCGCCGATAAGAATTCTTCCATTGGGTTGTAAGGTCATTGCCAAAACTCCGTTGCCGTCAGTTCCGCCTCCGCCGGGATTAAAGGTCGAATCAAACGAACCGTCGGCATTTAAGCGGGCGACATCCCGGCGGGTAGGAGTTCCGAGTGCGAAAGAACCACCAATGAGAACTCTCCCATCTGTCTGCACATCAACTTCTGAAAGAAATTGAGCCGTCGTAAAAGGTGTTGTGAAGGAAGTATCAAGTGTTCCGTCAGTGTTTAGCCGCACCACGCCAAATCGCGCCGTGCCGTTATAAGAAGTTATATTTTCTCCGGTAATTAAATACTTGCCGTCCGCTTGAACGGAGATGGTGTTAATACCCGCGCCGATATTAAGTCCTGCGCCACCGGAATTAAAGTTTGTGTCGAGAGTTCCGTCGGCGTTAAGTTGCAAGACACCGATTTTAGTAACTCCGTTGTATGAACTGAATCTTCCGCCCACAACGATTTTATCATTCGGTAAAACAATTATTTCCAAGACGGAAGAATTAATTCCGACACCGCCGAAATTAAAAGTAGAATCGAACGTGCCGTTAGCATTCAACCGGACTAAATTGCTTCGTTCAACACCGTCGGCAAAGGTAAAACTACCACCGACCAAAATCTTACCGTCAGACTGCGCGGCAGTTGTAAAACCGTCCGCCGCACCGTCCGTAACGCCGCCATTAAAGGTTGTGTCAAGATTAAGTTGAGCATTTGCCTCACTAATGTATGCCGTGAAAGTAGTTGTCAATATAACTACTAAAAATAAGAACCGATAAAACTGCATTGATTTTATTTTCATTTTTTTTCTCCAAAATATCTATTTTGTGAACCGTATTTTAATTGATTTTATAATATTGGGGGAAAACAGGTGTAAAATTTACAAAATTTTTAACACTAAATTTTTTATACTGCAATAAGTATAAATTAAATAGAAGCAAAGGTTCAAAGTTCAAATGCAGAACGCCCTTTGTTTTTTTGCTTCGTTACCGATTATTTGCCTGGACTTGAAAAATTTTAGGTAAAACCCGTTTAATGTGAAATTTTGTGAAAATACGGTAAAAATACTGAGTTACAGTTTATTTTTTTGAAAATACTTTGTAAGTTTTCATTGTAAAAAAACATTACACATAGAAGCGATTTTTGTGGTAATGTTTTAGCACACAAAAAAGCAGTCTCAGTAGTTCCAAATTTGGTTAATTTCAGTTCAACATTTCTATTTTATTGACTAACCCATACAAATTTTCGATTGCT
>JANOXW010000344.1:0-2531 GCA_031418635.1 Acidobacteriota bacterium | reverse complement strand
CGGGAACAAAACGTCGCGCTTTCGTTTGGCGAATATTTTAGCGGATTAACAAACGACGCGATTTCAAGTCAGGATTTTACGACGCGCACTTTTGCAAACGTCGGCGGGCAAGATTTACAACTGGACGTTTATGCGCCGCAGGTAAAAAATGAAAACAACGGCGCGTCTGTCGTCGTGATTCACGGCGGTTCGTGGAACGCGGGCAACCGTAACGACTTTCCGCAATGGAATCAATGGTTGGCAAACAACGGTTTTACTGTGTTCGACATAGATTATCGGCTTGCGCCGCAACCGAATTATCTGATGGCAACCGCTGATGTTAAATGCGCGATTATTTGGATAAAAAAACACGCCACAGAATTTGCGGTTGCGCCGAATCGCATCGCGCTTTTCGGACGTTCTGCCGGCGCACAGCTTGCGCTTCTCGCGGCTTATTCCAACGGCGATGGACGGTTGCCGGCAAGTTGTGCAGAAGATGAATTTGATGAAAAAGTTCGCGCCGTCGTGTCTTTTTACGCGCCCGTCGAATTATTTTGGGCTTACAATAATCCGGCAAACGAATTAGTTATTAACGGCAAACAAAAACTCGGCGACTTTCTTGGCGGCAATCCGAATGAATCGAATAAAATCCGCGAAGTCTATGATTTAGCGACACCGACGACGCACGTTTCCGCCGATACGCCGCCGACTTTTCTCGTTCACGGCGGCAAAGATCAACTCGTGCGCGAAGAAAATATGCAATTTCTCAATCAAAAATTAACTGAAAACGCCGTCGCACATCAAACGATTTTCATTTCTTACGCACAACACGGCTTCGACTACAATTTTCACGGCTTCGGCTCACAAATCGTCAAGCCTGCGCTTATCGAATTTTTGCACAACAGCACAAAACATTAAGCAGGTTAGAAGTCGTTTTCAGGTCGAATGAAAATTCATAAAATCAGTTAAATGCTTTTTTTTACGCAGGCTTTAGATTTTTCTTCATTATCCATTATCCGTTATCCATTTTCCATTACTGCTTAACTTTATTATTTGTGAAATCAGTTTCCAATCGGTTCACCCGGCGGAATCGGCAACGCCGGCGTGCGTTGGCGTGGTGCGTCGGGGCGTGTGAGAAATCTCTCGATGTCTTGTTGTATTAACCTTTTTTGTGCGTCAGGCTTGGTTTTTAGTTCGATTTTTAGCATTTCGTTTAAATTATAAAGTGCTTCGTTGGAAATCGCCCGAACTTGCGGCGAAGCGTCAGCGTTGGCAGTCAAATCCATCAATCTTTGAACGAGCAAATTCTGCTCCGCGCTCCAGATTGCCGCGCGATAATTGTCGGTCGGTTGCGGGGTTTTCCAGATTCTCATCATCAGCGCGTCCACCGATTCCGAAAAATGCGGAAATTTTTTGTTCTGCGCGTTGAATTCAATCATCCGCGCCGCGCGTGTCGGTTCGAGTAAGCCGGAAATTGCTAAATCAGCGGCAATCATCGCCGCGCCGACAGAATCGAAAGCAGGTTCGGTGCGTTTCTCAAAATACTCACTCGTGCCGCCGCCGTAGCCGTCGGCGCGTGGCGGAATCAGTTTGAGAATGTTGTCGGGAAATGCCAATTCGTCGGGTTTTATCGTGTCGAGGACAGCATTCATCGCTTCACGTTGTTTTTCGGGCGCGACGATTTCGCGGTATTTATTCGGAAACACACCTTTTTCGGTCTTGACGGCGTAGGTAAAATAGACTCCGCCGACGGATTTGAGCGCAGATACGAGTTGGTATCGGTGGTGCAGATAAAGCGGGATGAGTTTGACTTCGAGTTCGGACAGCGGCGTGCCGTTCGGAATACTGTTTAATCCGAAATTTGCCAAACCGATACGCCGCACGTCCATTTCTTGGCGCAACGACGCGACCATATCGCTGCCGTTGTCCCAAATACTCGCCAACGGATGCGCCGTATTCATCCCGCGAGCGTCGTTGTCGGAAATGTAAAGCATACCGTCGGCGATGCCTTTTTCGATGATTTTTTCGAGTTCCGCATCTTCGTTTGCGTCCGCCGGAAATTGCGAATAGGCAAATTTTACCGCGTAATTATCAAACTCACCGATCCCGACAGCGTAGGCGTTTGAAAGATCGAGTTTGCCGTTTTTTATTTCCACCAACGGCGCGGGATAATCCATCACCGAACCGCGATTGTAAGAACTCGCCGCAAAATTATGTGCGAAACCGAGCGTGTGTCCGACTTCGTGCGCCGCGAGTTGCCGAATCCGCGCCAACGACATTTCCGCCGAATCTTTGGTATTATCGGCGAGATAAGACAGTTCCGGCGAATCGCCAAACGCGCAAAAACTGTTCTCATCCGTGCTTGCATAAGCCGGAATTAGACCGTTTCCAAGCAAAAAGTCTTGTCGGATTCGCAAAGAACCGAGCAAGACATTGCCTTTGATAATCTCGCCCGTGCGCGGGTCAGTAACCGACGCGCCATACGACCAACCGCGTGTCGAACGATGCACCCAATTGATCATATTATAGCGAATATCCATCGGGTCAGCGTC
>JANOXW010000343.1:0-7251 GCA_031418635.1 Acidobacteriota bacterium | reverse complement strand
CCGTCGCGGCGGATGTATTCAAACGCCGAACCGTGAAAATCGTTGCCGCCGGATTTGGTTACGACATTGATTTGTCCGCCTGTTCCCGTGCCGTATTCCGCCGGAAAATTGCTCGATTCGACGCGAAATTCCTGCACGTTTTCCAAACTCGATTGCAGACGAAACGGCGACGGAACTTCGCCATTCAGATTGCCGGGTGAAGCGTCAATAATCGCCGTACCTTCGACACCATCGTAGCGAATAATATTTTGCTGATTGGCGCGACCGGAAAATCGAATGTCGGCGAAAGTTCCCGTGCCGGTGTTCGCCGCGCCCGGCGCTTGCAGATAAAGTTGCGAAAGCTGCCGACCGTTAATCGGCAAACCTTCGACTTCGCGTTGATTAACATTCGCGCTCAAACTCGCCGACGCGGTATTTAACGAAACCTCTTCGTTAGCGACAATATCAACCTGTGCCGAAACGCCCGTCGGTTGCAATGTCAAAACTAAATTTGCCTCTTTCCCGACCAGCAGTTCCAGACCTTTTTGCGTAAAGTTTTGAAAATTACTCGCGCTTGCCGAAACCGTATAAGTCGTCGGTTTCAGCGCGACCACCAAAAAATTTCCGTCGGCACTCGTAACGACACTTCGTTCTTCGCCCGTTTTTTCGTTTTTGACGACGACGGTTGCGCCGGCGATGCTTCCGCCGTTGGCATCAACGACTGTTCCGCTAATCCGTGATTGGTCGGACTGCGCGAAACCGATAATTGCTGTTAAAGCTAAGATTAAACTTAAAATAATTGATTTCAAAATAAATTTGTATTGCATATCTATACTCCTGAATAAACTTTTGTCATTGTAAATAAGCGGTCAGATAAACGAATGCTGTTTTATGCCACTTGATTATTTTCTTTGAAAATTATGTTTGGATTTGAATTTCAAAAGATATGATAAATTAGGAAAAGTTAAATAGATGTAAATTTGGAGTTAATTATTTGTTAAATCTCGAATTTAAGTGATCGTAGGTAATTTTAAGAATATTTATTTGGCTAAATTTAGTGCCGTGATATAGTGATAGAAACGATGGCGTGAAGTTTTCTGAACTCATCAGAAAGTTTGGGTCAAGTTATTGAGTCAAATTAAAAAATTCTATTTTCAATCACCGTTTTTTAACAAAGTTATGAAAAAATTTCAACTGTTTTTTTGGGTTGCATTGTTTCTAACCGTTTTAGTTTTCCTTCCGAATTCGGTTGCGGCAAAAGATGAATGGCGACAGGTGCGCTCGAAAAACTTTAATCTTTTGGGGAACGCCGGTGAAAAAGATATTCGCAAAGTGGCGACTAAACTCGAACAATTCCGCGAAACTTTTCGATTGCTTTTCGGTAACGTCAACCTTAATTCATCAATCCCGACAAATGTCGTCGTTTTCAAAAACGATAATGCTTATAAGCCGTTCAAGCCGAAACGCGCTGACGGGAAAACTGATAATTTTATCGCCGGATATTTTCAGTCGGGCGAAGATGTCAACTACATCACACTCTCGACCGAAGGCGACGATGCCGACACTTACGGGACAATTTTTCACGAATACGTTCATTTTATCATTGACACGAATTTCGGAAAATCGGAAGTTCCACCCTGGTATAACGAGGGTTTAGCCGAATATTATCAAACTTTTGCGATTGAAGCCGACCAAAAAGTAAAACTCGGTTTGCCGCAAAACGGACATCTTCAATTATTACAACAAAACCAACTGATTCCGCTTGAAACATTTTTCAAAATCAGCAATTACGCGCTTCATCAAAACGGAAATCATTCACGCAGTATCTTTTACGCGCAGTCGTGGGCGTTGATTCACTATCTCGTGCAAAACGGAAAATCCGACGGTCTTGGAAAATTTCTGTTGTTGGCATTAAAAGATGTGCCGTCCGAAAAAGCGTTTCAAGAGGCTTTTCAGATGACATATACACAGATGGAGAAAGAACTTAAAAAATATGTCGTGCAAAATTCTTACAAATACACGATAGCAACCTTTAAAAACAAACTCACTTTTGACAGCGAAATGCAGACCGCGCTGATGTCCGAAGCCGAAACTAATGCGTATCTCGGCGATTTGCTTTATCACACAAACCGCGCTGACGATGCCGAACCTTATCTGCAAAAAGCGATTGCGCTTGACGCAAATTCGAGTATGGCGACGACGGCTTACGGAATGGTCAAACTGCGGCAAAATAAATTTGACGAAGCGAAAATTCAACTCGAAAAAGCCGTTTCGCTTGGTCAATCAAATTACATTGCGCTTTATCGTTACGCTTATTTATTGAGCCGCGAAGGACGCGACGAATTCGGTTATGTCAAAGCATTTCCGTCGAATACGTCGGCTAAAATACGCGAGTTACTAAAAAAAGCGATTGCGATAAATCCACAATTTACTGAAAGTTATGAGCTTTTAGCATTTGTTGATTTGGTAAATAACGAAGAACTCGACGAGGCTGTTTCATATTTGCGAAAGGCTTTGCAGTATCAGCCCGGCAATCAAAGATATGTGTTGCGGATTGCCGAAATTTATCTGCGGCAACAAAAACTTGCCGAAGCCGCCGTGCTTGCCGAAAAAATCGCCTCTACTGCCGACGATCCGCAATTAAAGACACGCGCCGAAAATTTGATTGGGCAAATTCGTCAGATGAAAGAATTCTCCGACCGCCAACAGAATTTGCGCCGACAATACGAATCAAGCACAGATGTTTCTACCGGAAAACCGCTTTCTCCCGAAGAACGTGCCAAAGCCGAAAAAGAAGCGCAAACGCGCTCGATAAACCGTGCGTTGAGAAAATTAGAAACAAACGAAAAACGGGTTATCGGGCGAATTCAAAAGATAGATTGCAAAGGCAAAACTATTACTTACGCAGTTAAAACGGATAGCGAAACTTTTGCGCTTTCGAGCAAGGATTTTGAAAATCTGGCATTAGTCGCGTTTATTGATGTAGGAAATAAGCAGGTTGGTTGCGGAGTAAATATTTCGGAGGTTAATGCGGTTTTGACTTACAAACAACAAACCGATTCCAAAAACACGAGTCGCGGCGAATTGATTGGCATTGATTTTGTTCCGAAGGATTTTATTTTTACGGAAGTCGGCGAAAATCGAGTCGAAACGGAAACGGTTGATAGCCAAGAAGAAACGGAAGCAGTTGATAGTCAAGAAGAAACTGCGCCGCCCGTAAAAAATGAAGATTTGGACGCGCAACGGCGGACGGCGATAATGCAGTCAATTAAAAACGCTCTGCGCCAACCTCTTTCCGGCGAAAAGCGCGAACTCGGCTTTATCGAAAAAGCCGAATGCGACAACAAAGGAATGTTTTTCTACATTAAAACCCAAACGCAAACATTAAAGTTAGCCGTCGCGTCGCCACAGGCAATTCAGATTCGGGCGTTCACACCCGAAATCGAGCAAGTCCAAATCGGTTGCGGCTTAAAACAAATAGATGTTCCCGTCGTTTTTACTTATAAAGAAAATTCAAACCCGAAAACTAAATCAACCGGCGAAATTATCTCCCTAGAATTTGTGCCGAAAAATTTTGTTTTGGAAAAATAAAAAAAATGTAGGGCAGACTGTTAGTCTGCCGTCGTCATTAGACAAAAATTGGCTGGCAAACTAACAGTCTGCCTTACACTAATTCTTAAACTTCATCGAATCAGACTTTGCGCCGCCGATTCGCCTGTTTCGATTGCGCCTTCCATAAAGCCTTGCCAATCGGCGAGATGTTCGCCGGCGAAAAGAACTTTCAGATGCGGTTTTTGCAAAATGGGGCGAATCCCGAACCATTGTCCGGGACGATAAAGCGCGTAAGCACCATCGGTATATTTGTCGCGTTGCCAAGCGTAAGACGCAATTCCTTTCGCTAACTTCGGCGCGTCTTGGTTAAAATCAACCAAATCTTGCGCGATGATTTTCATTCGTCGCTCATCACTTTGCGAGGCGAGAATGTCAGCCTTTTCGCCAATCGCATAGCTTGTCAAAATGCCTTCGCGTCCCGCTTGATTCTGTGTGCTGTGAAAATAATAATGCGAAGTTACGTCTGAAACCATCGAGAAATCTTCGTCTTTCCAAAACCTGTTTTCAAACAAAACCGAATTCTTACAAATCCGCGCATAAATCAGTTTTTCCGCCGCTTCACGTTGCGCCGTCGGCAGAGGCGGATTAAATTTTATCTTCAAAAGCGAATTGGTCGGCGCAGTGCAAATCACGGCATCGGCTTGGTAAGCATCGGTTTCGGTTTTGACCGTTACGGTGCCTTTTGACTGATTAACTTCCGTAACTAAAGTGTTTATTTTGACGTTTTCCGCGCCGACGCGCTTAACAAATTCTTCGGTCAGACGCGAATTTCCGCCCGTCATTTTATAATCCATCTCGTTTTTCGGACTTGATTCGGCATATTCCGCCAACGCGCCAAAAGCGGAAACGTGGCGGATTGATTCGCCAAAATCAGTGCTGTCCATCAAATCGCGCAGACGCAAATCGTCATCCGTAAAACCGATTTTTTCGAGATACGTCCACCAGTCTAATTTGTCTAACTTGTTTTGCTGCAACGCCGTCAGCTTTTCATAGTTTGCTTTCGCCTTATCAAACGCAGTTTTTGCTTGTGGTGAAAATCCCCACGCGCCCGGACGCGAAACTTTACCGTTTTGCAACAGATAATCATCGAATTGATGCTTTTGTAGTGGAATTTTGAAATCCGCGCACAGAGCCTTTAATCTTTCGTGGCTTTCGCCAACCCATTCCGCGCCGAGTTCGCAGACTAAGTTTTTGTTCTGCGACAGAGAATACGAAAAAACGCGCCCGCCGATTCGGTCTCGCGCTTCCAAAACCGTTACATTCCAGCCCGCATTCTTCAATTTATAAGCGGCGGCTAAACCCGAAAATCCCGCGCCGATTATCACGCACGACTTTTTGCGTCTTTGGGCAAAAATATTGCTCGACGAAAGCGCAATTCCAACGGAACTTGCGCCTAAGATTTTTAAGAAATCACGACGGTCAGTTTTATTTGGCATTTTATTTTTTACGAAACCCGAATTTCAGATACCTCTTTAATCAACTCTGATTATCAAATTCACGATGATTTCGCCAAAACCCGAAACCTTAGCATTATTAAATAGTCGAAGCTGAAGCAAATTTATCAATTAAAATCAGACTGAATGCACCCATTAACGTCGGATAATTTCCGAGCGTAGAAGGGATGAATTTTGCAACCGGATAACCCTGACAAGTGGCGGATTCAGCTCCGATTTTAATATCATCGGCAATTAGCGACCACGCCCGAACGATTGTTCCGGTTACAATGGCTACTTCCGGGGACAATCCCTGAAATAGATTGGCGATGCCGACACCGATGTAATGTGCTGTTTGTTTCAAAGCCGTTTGCGATTTTTCATCACCTGCCAAAGCAAGATTCACCAATTGTGTAAAACTTATCTTGTTTGCGCCATTTTGTTTTTTGAGAATTTTCATATAGCGGGCGACGGCAGAACGCTCGGACGCGAAGGCTTCCCAGCAATTATATTTGCCCGCCGCACAAGCAATCGGCGCATCGTTGCCGATGGTCATATGTCCGAATTCGCCGGCAAGACCGCCTTTTCCGCGATAAATTTGTCCGTCAAAAACGATTCCCGTTCCGATACCGTTTTCAATCAGCACCAAAATAAAATCGCGCACCGCAGTAACTTCCGGGCGACCGAACCAAAGTTCGGCTAAAGCGGCGGCGTTTGCATCGTTATCAATTTTAACCGGAAGTCCGGTAGCTATTTTTATTCGTTCGGTAAATGCCGGTTCGTGCCAATTCAAATGCGGAACGAGTAAAACCTTTCCTGTGCGCGGATCAACCAATGCCGGAACGCTGATGCCGATGCCTTCTATTGAATTGCCTTTTTTGTGAACAAAATACTTAACCGAACCGATGATGCGTTCAATTGTTTTTTCAAAATCCGTATCGGTCGGAAACTCTTCATGTTCAAGAATTCGTCCGGCTAAATCACTTGTGGCAACAATCGTTCTTTTCTTTCCAAGATCAACGCCAATAGCGATAGCGTTAGCCGTTCGCAATGATAGCAATTGCGGTGGTCGTCCGCCCGAAGATTCGCCGTCAATCTCTTTGATAAGTCCGATATTTTTCAATTCTTCGACAATAAGCGATACGGTTGACCGCTGTAATTCGGTGATGCGGGCAATTTCTGCCCGTGAAATCGGACTTTTCTCACGGATGTGATTGAGTATAATTTGCCGGTTAATGTCCCGAATCGTGCTTGACCGGGCAACATTTGCGCTTTTTAGATTTATTCGTCTGACCATTTTCTTTGACTCGCCGGATAATTTTATAATTAATAAATTTTGAAAATTCGTTATTTTCGGACTACCCCGCAGCAAACTGACGGGGTATTAGCCCGAAAATTTTTGCCCAAAGCGGCAAAATCACGAATTTTCTAAAAACGAAGAAGTTACACCCTTTCAGGGTGAATAAGGAAACCCACGCAGCAAGCTGACGGGGAATTCTTTTAGATTAAAATTATGTTAGAAGTTAAAGGAAAAGTTCACAATGGCGCAGTTTTGCCGCTTGAGCCGATTAGTGATTCTTACGAAGGTAAAGAAGTAATTATTACTTTAGTTGATGAGCCGGAAACGGAAGATCAAAGCGGTTGGAAAAGATTACTCGAAGTAATTGAAGAAAATCAGATTGACGCAGAAATTACCGATTTAGCACACCAACACGATTATTATCTCTATGGCACGGAAAAGCACGATTGAGCCAAACGAAAAAGTATTTGTTGACACGGCGGCGTGGATCGGGTTGTTGTTGACGAGCGACGAATTGCACGAACAAGCGACCGAAACGATGCGCGAACTGCGCCGACAAGATGCGCGACTCATTACCACAGAAGCGATTTTAACCGAATTTCTCAACGCTCTTTCAGCCGTAAAATTCCGCGTCAGAGCAATAACTTTTGTTGATGCTCTGCGAACTCTGGCAAACGTCGAAATAATTTCAAACAACGCGGAAATATTTGAAAACGGCTTGAACCTTTACCGCGAGAGAACGGATAAGAATTGGAGTTTGACCGATTGCGAGAGTTTCGTCGTGATGCGTGAACGAGAAATAAGTCTGGCTTTCACTTCCGACAAACATTTCAAACAAGCGGGTTTTGTCAGACTTTTGGAGAAATAAAATTATGCGTCGTTACACCTTTTATTTGATGGTTGCGCTGTTGGCTTTCGGAATTGGCT
>JANOXW010000342.1:0-4224 GCA_031418635.1 Acidobacteriota bacterium | reverse complement strand
TGTGTCAGCACAATTAAGCGGTGAATTTTCATCAATCGCGGAAATTTCCGCAAAAGATTTTTGCAAAGGTTTTTCAGGAACTTCACCGAGTTTGACGACGTGGCTTTTTATTTCAATTCCGAAATTTTCGAGCAATTGTTTAGCAAATGCGCCGCAAGCGACTCGCGTGGCTGTTTCACGCGCCGAAGCGCGTTCCAAAATATCGCGTAAATCCCGCACACCGAATTTTTGTCCACCTGCCAGGTCAGCGTGTCCCGGACGCGGACGCGTTACAATACGCGGATTTTTCGGCGCAGTTTCGAGTTTTTCCGCCGACATTATTTCTTCCCAATGAACAAAATCGCGGTTTTCGATAGTAAAAGCGATTGGCGAACCGAGCGTTTTGCCGTGCCGCACACCCGAAAGAATGTTCATTTTATCGCTTTCGATTTTCATACGTCCGCCGCGTCCGTAGCCTTGTTGTCTGCGCCAAAGTTCGTGATTGATTTTTTCGACATCAATCTCAACGCCGGCGGGCAAACCTTCGACAATGCCGACAAGTGCGCGTCCGTGTGATTCTCCGGCAGTTGTAAATTTGAAATTCATTGTTAGTTTTCCGTCCTCAAATGGTCATTGACGATTGCGCTTTTTTGCGGTTTCAGTTTTTTCCGAAAAACAATCAAACCGATGCTTGCTAAAATTAAAATGCCGCCAAAAATCGTTTGCGGCGGAAGTTTTTCACCTAACACAATCCAACCGATAATGACCGCGATTAATGGCGTAACGAGTGAAATCATCATCGCTTTGGTTGATTCGACCTTGCTTAAAAGCCAATAATAGAGCCAAAATGCCGCGATTGTGCCGAAAATCGTTAAGTAAAGCACGGAAAAAATCGCTCTCCACGTCCAATGAAAATATAACGGATTGCCTTCTTTTATCAAACCATACAAAATCAAAGGCAAAATTCCGCACGCCATTTGCCCGAAAACCAGACTCGCCGGATGCAGATTGCCGCCAAAGGCTTTGACCAAAATCGAAGCGTGTGCCGCCGCGTAAGCACCGACGACAATCGCTACACAACCGACGAATGCCCATCTGCTATTAACTTGCAGTTGTTCAATAAAAATCGTCGCCACACCGACAATGCCAAGCAAAACCGCAAAAATTTTCAGCCAAGTGATTCTTTCAGCCGGCAAATGTAGCCACGCCAACACCAGCCCGAAAACCGTAATCATCGCTTGCAGAACCGCCGCCAAACCGGAAGAAATATATTGTTCACTCCAAAAAACAAGGCTGTAATTGACGGAAAATTGTAGAATTCCGGTTAATGCTAATAATTTCCAATCGCGTTTTGTTTTTGGAAGTGGAATTTTTTGCAGAAAAATGATGAACGCAAGAATTATGAGAGCAAGAATAAATCTAGCGGCGGCAAAACTTATCGGCGGCAAATCTTCGAGTCCAATCTTGATAAAAATCCAAGTCGTTCCCCAAATCAGACACAGAATTAGCCAGACGATTATTTTCATATTAGTCCTTTGTCCTAAGTGCTGAGGCTTGGTCTTTTATTCAAATTCAACTGCTCAGGACTTAGCACTCAGGACTCAGGACTAATTTATCTCATAAAAACTCAATTGCGTTTCACCTTGCTTGAGAATACGCCAGCGGCGAATCTCGCCAATAGCATCGGGCATCACATTTTTTGTGTGATGTTCGACAATCAAAATACCATTTTTGTTAAGCAAATCAATTGCGTTTTCGCCAAATTCAAACAAAACCGGTGCGTAATCAGTTTGATATGGCGGATCGTAAAACGCAATATCCCAAGCTGCGGAATGTTCGCGGCTGACAAATTTTTCCGACGAATCGCAAAAAATTTCAGTTTTTTCTTCGGGAATTTTGAGAATATCGAGATTTTTTTCAATCAAAGCACAAGCCCGACGCGATTTGTCCACAAAAGTAGCAAATGCCGCGCCGCGTGAAATTGCTTCAATGCCGATTGCGCCTGTTCCCGCACACAAATCAAGAAAGCGCGTTTCGCTGACAATTCGCGGCTGTAAAATATTGAACAGAGTTTCGCGCAAACGGTCAGATGTCGGGCGCGTTTTAATATCGGACGGACTTCGCAAAACCCGCCCGCGATATTCGCCGGAAATGATTCTCATTTCAGTTATCAGTCAACAGTTATCAGTTATCAATCAGCAATAACTGATAACTGTTGACTGATAACTGATAACTGTAATTATTATTTTCTTTCGTAAAAACTCAACGCTGTGTCGCCTTGCAGAAGAACGCGCCAACGCTTCATAACGCCGAATTTTTCTGGAAAAAACATCTCGGCGTGATGTTCGATGACAAGTGTTCCGCCGGGTTTTATAGCTACACCACGCGCAAAAAACTCCAACATTTCATCGTAGTTTGCATCGTAGGGCGGATCTAAATAAACCACGTCCCAAAAGCGTCGGCGTTTGTGCATTTTTTTCAAAAAAGGCACAACCTCCATTTCGACAACTTCGCCGTGTCCTTCTTTAATGCCACAGGCTTCGAGATTTTTCTTGATAAAACTGCACATTTTAGCAGAACGCTCAACAAATGTGCCGATTATCGCGCCGCGCGAAATGGCTTCGATGCCTACCATTCCCGAACCGGAGCATAAATCTAAAAATCTGCCGGCTCTGATGCGCCGAAATAGAATGCGAAACATAACTTCACGAATTCGCCGCGCCGTCGGGCGAACCTTCGTTGAAGAAGTGCTTTGCAAGTGCTTTCCTCTGTGTTTTCCATCTGTTACCTGCATTTCTGATACAATGCGCGGGCGGTTATCTTTTTCCCACGGCTTTAAATTTTTCCCTCTCGGCGCAAAGCGACTTTTCGGTTGAAATCTATCATTTCGAGATTGAAATGTTCCGCCTTTGCGCGGTGGTCTTTCATCTTTACCTTGAAATCTATTGTCGCGTGGTTGAAATTTATTGTCGCGTGGTTGAAATGGTCTGTCTCCTCGTGGTCTTTCTCCGTCTTTTGCGTAATATGGTTTTCGTTCAAAAGGCTTTGAAGTATTGGAGGTGGTTTGTCGTCGGTTTTCCATCTTTTTATCTCCCTTTTTCTAAGTCTAAGTGAAACAACTCTCTTTTTATTTCAAAAGTGCAAACAATTTTAATTGTTTTTTTAATTTTTGCAAATCGAAAAATTTGTGAACAAAAGTAGTAGGCAATTTTTTGAGTAAAATTTGTTTCGTTCTGAAATTAGCGAAAAGACAAAAATAAATTTATTTACAAAATAAAAAATGAGAGTTATTTTGGTCATTATAAAAAATATAACCATTTCTATTTTCAAATTCAATAGCTATATTCTTTTTTAAAGAAAAACTTACAACTTTTATCCGATTCCTGCAAGCCGAAAACGCGCATCTGCTTTGGTAATTTCGATAAGTCTGGAAGTTTCTTTCGTCAATCGTTTTGAAGTTAGATAAAATTCGGCTTCTTGGCGAGCATTATCTAAAATCTCCAAATCCCGAATTATATTGCCGATTTTGAAAGTTTGAATGCCGGATTGACGAGTTCCGAGAATTTCGCCTTGCCCGCGAATCTCTAAATCTTTTTCGGCGATGCGAAAACCGTCGGTTGTTTCTTCCATAATTCCAAGACGTTCGCGGGCGACGGCGGTTTTTTTGTCGCCGGTCAGCAGAACGCAAAAAGATTGTTCCGCGCCGCGTCCGACTCGTCCGCGAAGTTGGTGAAGTTGCGACAACCCGAAGCGTTCGGCGTGTTCGATAATCATCAAAGACGCATTTGGCACGTCAACGCCGACTTCGATAACGGTGGTCGAAATCAAAATATTCGTTTCATCGCTAACAAATTTTCCCATCACTTCTTCTTTTTCAGCCGTTTTCATTTTGCCGTGTAGCAGACCGACTTTGAATTGCGGAAAAATTTTATCGCGCAACTCTTCATACATCTTCGTCGCGGCTTTCAAATCCATTTTCTCCGATTCATCAATCAACGGATAAACGATATAAACCTGTCTGCCTAAGTTTATTTCGCGCTCGATTCCTTTATAAACGCCGCCTCGCTGGTCTTCGCCGACGACCACAGTTTTTATCGGCGTTCTGCCGGGCGGAAGTTCGTCAATCACGGAAACGTCCAAATCGCCATAAACCGTCATCGCTAGAGAACGCGGAATCGGTGTCGCGGTCATCACCAAAATATCGGGATGAAGCCCACGCGCCGTCAGTTCAGCGCGTTGCATCAC
>JANOXW010000341.1:0-2397 GCA_031418635.1 Acidobacteriota bacterium | reverse complement strand
CAATCGGCGACGGCGCGGCGAATATCTGGGCGCGGGATGTGTCGAAAAATCAAAGGCGGCGTTGATGATTGGCACGTCGGGAGCAATGCGCGTCGCCTTTGCGGGCAAAACGCCGAAGCAAATTCCAAGCGGTTTGTGGTGTTATCGGATTGATCGAAAGCGCATCATCATCGGCGGCGCATTGAGCGACGGTGGCGGACTTTATCGTTGGCTAAAGGATAATTTAAAGCTCGACGGAACGGACGACGAAATCGAAAAAGCCATCGAAAAACGCGAAGCCGACGCGCACGGCTTAACCTTTCTACCGTTTCTCGCGGGTGAGAGAAGCATCGGCTATCACGAATCGGCGCACGGCGCGGTTTTAGGTTTGAAATCTTCCACCGACCCGCTTGACATCGTGCAAGCCGCGCTTGAAGCCGTCGCTTATCGGTTCGCGGAAATCTTCGAGCAGTTAAATAAAGTCGCCAAAATCAGCGAAATCATCGCCTCCGGCGGCGCACTCCGCGAATCGCCCGTCTGGACGCAAATCATCACCGATGTTCTTGCCAACAATATGTCATTGCCCGACGTGCGCGAGGCTTCAAGCCGCGGCGCAGTATTGCTTGCGCTGGAAACAAGCGGCAAAATAGAAAGCATCGAAAAGCAAAAAACGCCAAAAGGTCAGGAATTTAAGTTCGACAAAAAGCAAACCGCGATTTACAAAAAGGCACGAAAGCGGCATCAGGAATTCTATAATTTATTAGTGAAATAATTCGACTTTTGAAATGATGATAAAACTCAATATGTTATGGCTCAGATTTATTCGGCTGTATACTTTTTATTTTCCGATAGATAAAGGCAAATGGCGGCTTTTTTCTACTGCCAAGAAATTTTGCCGACATCTGCCGCAAGAGGTTTTAGCCACGACCAAAGACGGCAGAAAACTCAATGTCAGTTTGTCGGATTGGACCGGCGACGGCATCTATTTTCTCGGCAGATACGAGCCTTTCTGCACCGAAACGATGAGCGCATATATCAAAAAAGGCGACGTTTGTTTAGATGTCGGGGCAAATATCGGTTGGTTCACAACTTTGTTTGCCAAACTCTGCGGCACAAACGGAGAAGTTCACGCTTTTGAACCCGTGCCGAAAACCTTTGCCGATTTGCAAAGAAATGTTGCGCTCAACGAAACACCGTCGAATGTCTTTCTCAACAATTTCGGACTCGGCGATGTCGAAAAAGAAACTGAAATATACTTGTTTCCCGATTTGCCAAACGGTCATTCCTCGCTTGCCGCCAAACCAAATCAAAAGTCGGAAACCGTTCCGATTTTGATAAAAACGCTTGATTCATATCTTAAAGAGCGAAATATCAGGCAAGTTGATTTTATAAAAGTTGATGTCGAAGGTGCAGAGCAGATGTTTTTAAGAGGCGGAACAAGTATTTTTCAGCAAAAACTTCCGCCGATTATTTTTATGGAAATGGCACTTGAAACTACCAAGGAATTCGGATATAAACCAAACGATATAATTACCTTTATCAAGGAAAACGCCGATTACGATTTTTTCGCGCTTGATGAAGTGAACCGAAAACTTATCCGCATCGAAGGCTTTGCCGACGACGAAATAGGCGCAAATGTTTTATGTATTCCGCGGGAAAGAGTTTGATTAAGGATAGAGACATCGGAGGATTTTATGCAGCTAACAGTGGAAAATTTTGAAAAAAACATTGAACAGAAAATCGTTGAGCGTGGTTTGAGTTATTACAAAGGCGGCGATGTGAAAAGACTCGAAAAAGTCAGCGAAAACGAATTCAGCGCAGTCGTTTTCGGGACTGAAAAATACAGCCTTTTTGTAAAATTAAACGGCGAAACGATTGTCGAACACGAATGCGATTGTCCATACAATTACGGCGACGTTTGCAAACACGAGGTTGCCGTTTTTTACGCGATTCGGAACGGAGATTTTAGCGATACGAGCGAAAAAGTGAAATCGCTTTTAGAAAATTTGCACAATGACGCTCTGCGAAACTTTATCTCGAACCTACTCAAAAAAGACCGCGATTTCCGCCGCGAATTCTTACGCGAATTTGACAAAGATTTTGAGGAAGACGACGATGAAGATGAATTTGACGAAGATTATTATTAACCGTCTGAATATGTATTGATTATACATACAAATATCTGTATATTAATTATGGAATTTACCTGGGACGAAGCGAAACGGGAAAAAATAATTGCCGAACATTAAGTTGATTTTGCCAAAATTAAAGATGTTTTCGACGATCCTTTTGCCGTTTATTTCGACGATCACGAACATTCCGACGAAACGGAAATTCGTCAGGTTATTTTTGGCAAAACCAACAACTACGGGTTGATTGTTTTGGTTTATATTTTTGAAAATGAGAAAAGAAATAATA
>JANOXW010000340.1:0-4537 GCA_031418635.1 Acidobacteriota bacterium | reverse complement strand
GGTAAATCCGGCTTTGATTTCACCATTAAATACCGGAATACCGTTTATCGTTTGCCCAAGATAAGCATTCGACAAATTTCCGTCTGGATTTGTGTAATCGGCTGTAACTTCCAGTTTATTTGCCTGACCGTTGGTAACGCCGATTAAATTGTTATTTTCTCTGATAAAATTCCGCAAAATATCAGAGCGATTAGCACTTGAAGCACCTGTCAAAAAGTTGCGACCTTTGTCCACATTAGGTGCGATGACTTCGGGGATACGAATATCTTGGTTATATTCAACCCTTAAAGTCGGGATGGTTTTGCGAAGTAAATCTTCGCCGGCGACAAAATTGTCTCTTGTATCGGCAACCGCTACGGCGTTTTTACCGGCAGATTGACGAAAACCGAGTAAAGTTTCGCCTTTAAATTTATCTGTGCGAATATCATAATTTTCGATACCATTTTTATGGCTGTCGGTTCTTACGACACTTTCTTTCTTACTACCGGCTTCGGAACTGAATTGCGATGGTAATATGACCAAAACCGCAAGCAGTCCAAGCACGAATAGAGACAGTAAAAGAATATTACGTGTCCCTGTTTTAAAACCTAGTTTCATTTTATGCCCTCCTAAAAGCAATGATTTGTTTATTTAACTTTAAAGTATGACTTTTTGAGTGTTCCGAAATCAATATTTCGGACAGTTTTCTTGGCAGATAAAAAAATATCTCTTTAAAAAATAGAAATTCTATGTCTAAAAAACTTCATATTGACCAACATTAAAAAAATGACGGACTTATGTTTCAAATTCTTCAGACATTATTTCTGCCAATTTGCTTAACCGCATCAAGCAACTAAAAGTGATGAGATAATTAGCTATAACTACTTTGGTTAGTTTCTTTAAAACTCCCAAAGTTTTGCAGTTGTCTGAATATATCGTGCTGAAAGACTAGTATTTACTTAAAATTATTAGTCAATTTTTTGTTAATGGTTAATGTCAGACACAACCATAGCGTTATTTTCTAACTACTACCAACAAACGTATAAAAACTTCGTAGAAATTACAAAATAATTTTAATTGTTGTATTAACTGCCGGTAATTTGTAGGTCATTGAAGAATAGCAACGATGTCTTCCACCGCAAAATGTATAATTTGCAAAAAACTTTCATTGGTTGCGAGCAATAAAACAACTGCTAGAAAACCGCTCAAACAAAGCCAAAACGAAAGTCCGAGTCCGTCTTTTTTGATAAAAGCCTCTTTGTTATCAGTCAATTTAAGCAGACGGCGCACCCGCCAGGTTATATCAACTGTTTGTGCTTCCAGCAAAAACGCCCCGACCGGCATTGCCGGACTTGTACCTTGCGGGACGATTCGGGCAACTTTGACCAATGCCGAGGCAAGACAAAGTGCCGTCGAATTTCCACCTGTCTGAGCCGCAAATTCATCCGCTGCCGCTTCCGAATTTTCAGCCCACGCCCGATCAAGGTTTTGTCCACAGGAAACAAGTAATAAATCGCGGCAGATGCGTAATAAAGTCCGCTTAAAATTATCGTAAGTGGACAAATGTCCGTATTCGTGGGCGATGGCAGCGCGAAATTCTTCCGCCGAAAGCGAATCAAAAATCTGTTGGGCGACAAACATTTTTGGACGAAAAGTTCCGATAACGGCAATTATTGGAAACGGATGACGCACACAATAAACCGGAATTGAAACATTTTCGACGGAAATTTTGTCAGACAACCGAAGCCAATTTGCGATTAGTCGCCGTGTTACCCACCACGATCCGCAAACGCGATAAAGTGCAATACTCACGCCGACAGCCGATAGAAATGTGAACAGAGCAAGTTTGAAGCTAACGGTTTCTTCCGATGAATGTGGTTCAAATAAAAGATAGGCAGGAAGCAAAAAAGCTACAACGAAAACAAGAGCAAAGATAGTTGGTAAAATGCGTAACGCGAAAATAACTTGCACGCGCCGTCCGGCTGCCCACGGTTCGGCAGTCGGCGAAAAGACACGCCAAAATGTAGCCGCCGTCGCCGAAAACAATAAGTTCAGGACAAAAAAGAAGGCGAAGAACAAAGAAATTCCGAGTAAGCTATACATTTGCAATTACCTCTTGGTTTCAAGTTCAAGTTGTTTAGCCTGCACAAGTCGTGCAAGTTCATCGAGTAAATCACGGTCGTGGTCGCTCACTGCGTCAACAATACACGCCAAAACGGGTTCGATTTGGCTGGTGCCGACACCAAGCAAACTATTCATCACATCTTCCGCCATACCACGTTCCAATTCATTCAGCGTAAAACGCGGCGTATAAAAAAACGCTCGTCCTTCTTTACGGCGGTCTAAAAAACCTTTTTTGTAAAGACGGTCAAGCGTTGTCATTATCGTCGTATAAGCGATACGCTCGCCCAAAGCGACTTCTACTGCCCGCACATTGACTTCTTTTTGTCGCCAAACCTCATCCATCGTTTCGCGTTCGAGTTTCCCCATCGAATTGAGTATCGCCTCTGATGGTCGGCTAAAACCACGCAATCTGAATTTTGGGATTTTCATAATTGATAAGGTAATGCAAAAAGAATTTACTGTCAAACTATAATGGTAAAAACATTTAACTTTATTTTTTAGTCTTGCCTTGTCTTTGATAATGTATAATTTGCATAAGACTTAAACGCAATAAAGTTAATAAAATGATTTTGGAAGTAAAAATAAAGAGAACGGTTTTTGCATATTCACTAAATAAAGTGCGGCGTTGCGCTTTTTTATTGAGTTGTCTGTTAATTTTTTTAGTAACCTTTTCTACTGTCATATTCGGTCAAAATATCTCTCCAAAGACAAATAATTTGCCGCCGAACAACCGTAAAAAAATCGGACTCGTTTTAAGCGGCGGCGGCGCACGAGGTTTCGCGCACATCGGCGTGATTCGCGTTTTGGAAGAAAATCATATTCCGATTGATTACATTTCGGGCGCGAGTATGGGCGGACTCGTCGGCGCATTATATTCAATCGGCAAAACGCCCGACGAGATGGAGCAATTGGTTGAAACGCTCGATTGGGAAAAACTCCTGCGCGGCAAACCGGCGTTTGATGATTTAACTTTTCGCCGCAAAGAAGACCGTCGAAACTTGCCGGGCGCAATCACTTTAGGCGGAAAAAGCGCGACAACTTTGAATCTTCCAAGCAGTCTCAATCCGGGACACGAAATCGGCTTAGTGCTTGACCGCCTGATGTTGCCTTACGGCGACAACACGGATTTTGACAGTTTGCCGATTCCGTTTCGCACAGTTGCAACCGATTTGGTTAGTGCCGAAACCATCGTCTTAAAAAGCGGTTCGTTGGCGCAATCCCTGCGAGCAACGATGGCGATTCCGGCAGTTTTTGCGCCTGTCGAATTAAACGGCAGAATTTTGGCGGACGGTGGGATTTTAAACAATATCCCAACCGATGTTGCCAAAGAAATGGGTGCGGACATCATCATCGTTGTCAACATCGAAACGCCCATCGGCGACCGTTCATCGCTTCAGGATTTAGTCGGTATTTTAGGACAGACTTTTTTGGTCGCCACGATTGAAAATTCGCGCCGCAGTTTGCGTCAAGCTAACGTCATTTTTGCTCCCGATTTGGGAAACTATTCGACATTTGATTTCACCGACGGCAAGGAAATCGTCAAACTCGGCTATGAAGATGCCCGAAATAAAGTAGATTTGTTAAAAAGTCTGGCACTTAACGATGCCGATTGGCAAGAATATCTGGCTTCGCGCCGTGCCAAAATTCTTCCAAATACAGAAAAAATTCCCGAATTTTTGGAAATCGAAGGCACAGCTAATCTAAAAGCTAAAAGAAAAATCGAGCAAAAGTTAGACGACAAATATGAAGGAAAACCGCTTGATGAAAAGGCTCTGGCAAACGACTTGACCGAACTGACGGGAACGGAGAGATTTGACAATCTCGGTTACGGATTAACCAAGCGCGGTGATAAAACGGGACTGCAAGTTCGTGTTTATGATCCAAAGGAGAGAACGGAAAGAACGACGGTTCTCGAAGTCGGCGTTGATGTCAACAATTCCGAAAACGACAATGTTAATTTCAACGCCCGCGGACGTTTGACATTTTTCGATGTCGGCGACGACGGCAATGAATGGCGCAACGACATCAGCATCGGTTCGCGCACTTTTTTCGACACGGAATTTTATCGCCCACTCGGAACAAGCCGATTTTTTGCCGCACCCAACGCTTTTTATGAAGAAAGACGGGTTAATTTTTTTCAAAATGGCGACAGATTGGCGGAATTCACTTTTCGGACAACCCAAATCGGAATTGATTTGGGTTATAGCATTTCACGCAACAGCGAACTGCGTTTCGGCTATTCAATCGGACTTCAGAAAGCCTCGCGGCGCATCGGCAATTCATTGTTTGCCGATTTAAGTGGAAAAGTTAGTTTTGCTTCTTTGCGCTGGAATTTCGACACCCGCAACAACTCTCAAATTCCAACCCGCGGCATCGAGTTCAGAAGTTCGCTCAACTATTATTTTGCAAGTCCGGGCGCAAGTAGCGGATTTCC
>JANOXW010000339.1:0-2571 GCA_031418635.1 Acidobacteriota bacterium | reverse complement strand
GCGCTTGTTCATCCGGTCGCGGCATTTGACACAAAACAATGGGCGACGGAAAATTTTGCTCTGGTTGCGGAATTTTTGCACGAAAAAAGTTTTCAAATCGTTGCCGTAGCAACACCAAAAGAGCGTAAAGTTTTAGAAAATCTCAAGCAGATGGCAAAAGTTCCGATTTTAATTTTTGATGATTTAACCTTGCCCGAAATCACGGCTTTAGCGTCAAGAGCAAAAATCTTCGTCGGCAACGATTCGGGAATCGCTCACATCGCGGCGGCTGTTCAAACTCCGAGTGTTGTCATCTTCGGCTCATCAAGCAGAACTCACTGGCGACCTTGGACAAGTGCGAAACACGAAATCGTTTATGAAAAATTGCCGTGCCAACCTTGCGCGGGTTATGTTTGTAAAGAATTTGACCAGCCGAAATGTATTTTGAGCGTCAAAGTTGAAAATGTTATAAATGCCATCGAAAAAGTTATTACTTAATTTCTTGCACTTTTTCCATCACTTCATAAACATTAATTTTGCTCGAATCATCAACTTTCGCACAAATTTCCATCAGCAATTTATCCTGTGTATTGCTTTTGTTAATCTGTTGGCGGAAACCAATCGGCTAAAATCCATTTTTTTCTGACAGGTAGAATTATTTCGTTATTGAGTTTTAAGGCTTTAATGGTTGCCCGACCACAAGGAGTTTTGCCGACAATTTTCTCATTGTTCCATTCAAAATGTTCGTTCCAATTTTGGGTTCGCGGGTTAAAAAGCAAAACGCTTTGGTTTGTTTCACCGTCAATCGCTTTGGTTTGTGTGCCTTTGTAACCATTGCACAGCCGACACGCCAACCACAGATTTTCTTCATCGTCAGTTCCGCCATTGGCAGTGGCTAAAAGATGCTCAATTTCAAGCGGGTTCGGATTTAGCGATTGCGGCAAAAGACAATATCCGCAACGATTTTTGGCTTGTTGGCGGATTTTTGCTTTCGACTTCTCCGAGATTTTACCCATTGGCAAGGTCGGCAGGACTTTTTATCAAATTGCGTTGTATTGCTTCGTAAATCCCTTCCGTCTTTCGTGAGAGAGCAACGCCATAGACTTGCTGGAAAAAATCAAGCTCACGTTTTTCTTCAGATTTGAGAGTTCCAGCTTGATTTTTGTAGAGTAATGCGCTGTGTCTTTCCGATTGTTTTTTCGGCATTTGCAAATTTGCCAAAGCCAAAACCTCTTCATCGGAAAGATTTGTCAAAGGTCTTTCTAACGCCTGAGTAGAATATTTTTCCTGCACGACATCAACAATCAAATCAACTACCTTGCGCTTCGATTTTTTAGCCACCGTCGAAACATCTTGATAAATTTTTTCAGGCAAATTTAATGTAACTTCCATAGCTTGAATTTTAGCATAAGTTGATTATAACAAATCAATTCTTTTCGGATTCATGATAAATTCCATCATCATCAGCTCGTAAAACCCATTTTGAACCATGATTTTGAAGCCAATCAAGTCGGCGTTTGACAATACCGTTTGCGATCAAGTCATCACGATTGCCGTTTTCGTCAGCATCCTCATCAAAAGCAGTGAGTTCTATACCTTCTTTAAGAATAAACTCATTTCCAAATTCATCTTTGCAAGTATCAACGTGCGAAAGACAAAGCATTGTGCCGCGCTCATCACTCCAAACTCCATTAAAATCTCCCCAAACTTTCAATTTCTTCATAAACATTTCACCACTTCCAAAACTTCATAAACATCAATCTTGCTCACATCCTCAACTTCCGCACAGATTTCCATAAGTAATTTATCCTGTGCATTGCCTTTCTGTTTAGCGATTGAATAAGGCAAATCTTCACGGAAAGTAACCATTGAATATTTAGAAAAATAATCGGGGAAAATTTGTTCAAGGCGCGTTTCGAGTTCGCGTTTTTTTTGAAAAGTTGCGTCGGCAACCGCGTCGCGCATTTCGTAAAAATTTTCTTCCGCCATATCCGCGATGGCATCGGTGTTTTCCTTTCGCAACGCGCCGTATTCATTAAAAACCATTTCCCAATTTGTGTCGTGTTGTTCGATTAGCTGATTTAAAATGCGGCAATCTTCAAACGAAGCATTCATTCCTTGCCCGTAAAAAGGCACGACGGCGTGTGCAGAATCGCCGAGTAATAAACTTTTTCCGCCGACATTCCACGGAAAACATTTGATTGTGCCTAAATTTCCGGTCGGATTCGTAAAAAAATCTTCAACTAAAGTCGGCATTAACGGAATCGCGTCGGGGAAATTTGTTTGGAAGAATTCCATTAAAGATTCTTCATCTGATAAATTTGCAAAACCATTTGCGCCTTCAAACGCCAGAAAAAGTGTGCAAGTAAAACTCCCGTCAAAATTCGGCAAAGCAATCATCAAAAATTCATGTCGCGCCCAGATATGCAAAGCATTTTTCTCTATCAGAAACAGGTCAGAATCATCTGCGTCAGCGGATGGATAATTCGTTGAATTCTGAGAATGTTGCGCTTCACTAACCCGCTTACGCAGGCTGTTCCGACTTGGAATAGATAATTCTTTGTAACCGTGTTCGAGAAATTCTTGTTTGTA
>JANOXW010000338.1:0-3116 GCA_031418635.1 Acidobacteriota bacterium | reverse complement strand
AAACCAAAGTTTGAAGCGCGGAAATATCTTGATTATTTGCCAGACGACGAAGCAACATTACTTGATTTTTGCGATGCGTTAAGCCGACTTCTTCAATCTGTATGCTAATAATTTCAAGACGGCGATACATATCGTCAACATCATTCACTTCGCGCGGCGACCAAAATCTTTCGGCGATTGCCGCCGTGCGCGACCAAATGCGCGAATCAATCGTTTCGGGCGAAACCCATTCGCTCCACATTGTCGCCTCACCGCCTAAAATCCGTTTTTGTTCTTCCGCCGTCAAGGTCGTGTTTGCGGGCAATGGATCAATCAAATAATGTTCCGACGCGGGAAACATGAGGTCAATATAATAGCCGTTTGACAGAATGCCTTGATTGCCTTGACGCGCAACTTTGGCAAGCGATTCCTGACCGCGCCACGATTGAATAACGATGTCTTTTGGTATTCCGGGCTGAAAAATCTCGTCCCAACCCATCATAATTTTACCGTTTTTCTGCAAAAATTTAAGAATTCTTTGATTGAAATACTGCTGTAATCCGTCCTGATCTTTAATGCCTTTTTCCTTCATAAAGGCTTGAATCTTTTCGTTCGCCTTCCATTGTTTGCCCTCGTTTTCATCGCCGCCGATGTGCATATATTTATCGGGGAAAAGCGCGGACATTTCAGCAAAAAAGACTTCCAAAAGTTTGTAAGTCGCTTCATTAGTCGGGTCTAAAGTCGGATCGAAAATCCCGGGCTGACGCTCAATTTTATAAGGTCCGGGCGCACTCGCAATTTCGGGATGCGAAACAACCCACGCTGTTGCGTGTCCGGGCATATCGAATTCGGGCATCACGCGGATTCCTCTATCTGCCGCAAATTTGATAATTTCGCGGATTTCGTTCTGCGTGTAAAAATTGCCGTCCGAGCCTTGCAAATAAAGTTCGGGAAACTTTTTTGTTTCGACGCGAAAACCTTGGTCTTCCGTCAAATGCCAATGCAGAACATTTAATTTAACCGCTGCCATCGCGTCCAAATTTCGCCTTAAAACTTCCAACGGCTGAAAATGACGCGCCGAATCAATCATCAAACCGCGCCACGGAAAACGCGGTTTATCGTTGATTGAAACCGACGGAAAATAAAATCCGTCTTTATCGCCTTCCAAAAGTTGCAAAAAAGTTTCGAGTCCGCGCATCGCGCCAACCGTTGTCGGCGCAGTCAATTTAACTTGTTTGTCGCCGATTTCCAGATTGTAAGATTCGTCATCGCCGAGGTGCGGAATCGCGTTTCCGGTTGAGTTTGTTTCAATCAAAAGTTGCGCGTTTACAGAATCGTTTGAAAAATCGCGCGAAAACTCTAAAACCGTCCGACCTTCCAAACGGCGCATCACACGGAAAATATAGCTTTTCAAACGCTCGTCGGTTTTGCCCGAAATAGCAACTGTAAAATTTTTCGTAACAGGCAATCTGCCATTTTTCCACACGACATTTGCCGGAACAGGCATCAGATTGCGCTGCGCCGTTTGTAAATCTTGCGCCGAAATTGTAAAAGTTGCCGATAAAATCAGCATGAAAATAAATAAAACTTTACTCATAATTATTTCTGCACGTTAAATGAATCAATCGCTTTTCGCATACAATCCGAAATTTCCGTCGTGCCGTTCTTAAACATATTGAAACCGCCGTCCCATTCCCACCAAGCGTTTGGAATTTTCAGTTTTCCGAACGCGGAATAAATCATTTCGGCGTGTCGACAACGGTCTTCGGGCGCGGCAAATTTGCCGAACGAACCGAATTCGCCGACAAAAATCGGGACTTTATTTTTTTCCGCCCAATCTTTTGCCGCTTTCAAATCGGCAAACATTTTCGCAGTGCTTGAATCTTTCTGATAATTATTTATCAAACCTTCAACCCATTTTCCTTTCGCGCTCGACGGAACTTTTATTTTCGTGTCTTGCGTCCACGGAAACGGCACGTTTTTGACATCGGGCAAACCTTCGCTCGACCACGTTGCGCCTTGATGCGTGAAAACGAACGGGTCGTAATAATGAAAAGTGTAGATGATATTTGAATCGGCAAACGGTTTGGAATCAATCAATGCGGTGCGCGAATTCCAATCGTGAAAACCCACAATCAAAGTGTGTTTCGGCGCAATCTCGCGGACGGTTTTAATAATCTCGTTCGCCTGCCACCGCCAATTTTCCGCCGTAATGTCGTGCGGTTCGTTTCGCAATTCAAAAAAGACTTTTTCGGGGTCGGTATTTTTATAGCGTTCGGCGATGCGAAACCATAAATTGACGATTCTCTCAGGATTGGCGGCTTCGGGAATCGAATTATCAAATTCGCTGTGATGCAAATCAATGATGACGTTCAAGTTGTTTGCCAACGCCCATTTGACGAAATTATCCGCCATTTCCAAACCTTTCGGATTGTTCCAATTATACGGCTGTTTCAATTCCATCCACGCACTAAAGCAAATCGGAATCCGCACCGTTTTGAATCCGTTTTTCGCAATGTCAGCAAACATTTTTTCGCGTTTTGCGGCTTCTTCGGGTTTAGCAAAATCCGCGAAACGCTTTTCTTTTGTGCCGAGCCACCAATTATCGAGATACGAAACATTCATTCCCACGCTCATTCGTTCCGCACGTTTTTGCGCGACCGTGTGTGCCACCGAAAATTGTGCGCTAAAGGCTAAAAGCAAAAAAAGCAAAATCGTTTTTTTCATTGGAAGCAATTAAGTTAGAAAGGCGGAAATTTATCCACCTCTCACCCGTTCATTACAGCTTTATTTGAGCGTGAATTTGTCGGACAAGCCGCCAATCATTACGGTAAAATCGCCCGCTTCGACGATTGGTTTATTGTCCATTCCGATAAACGAAAAATCGTCTTTGTTTAGTTTGAATGTCAAAGTTTTGCTTTCTCCTGCGTCGAGATAAATTTTTGCAAAGCGTTTGACGCGCTTTCCGGCAGGAGTAATTGTCGCCACGTCGTCCCGCAGATAAAGTATCGCTGTTTCTTTTCCGGCACGTTGTCCGGTGTTTTTAACCTTGACCGAAACAGTAACTTCGCCATTCATCGAAATTGATTTTTGACTCAATTTTAAATCGCTGTAAGCATAAGTCGTGTAGCTCAAAC
>JANOXW010000337.1:0-2606 GCA_031418635.1 Acidobacteriota bacterium | reverse complement strand
TCCACCTGCCGGAATAGACGCGCCCAATCCCGTCGTTGAAATCGTAAAACTTCCAAAATTGGCATTTGCCGCGCCGCCCGAAACATTTGCAGTCGTGGATGATGCCGGATTATAAGTAATGGTTGCCGTATTTAAGACGCTTCCGAAAGTCCGCGACAAACTATAAACATTGGTCGAGGTAGTTTCAATACCCGAAGTTCCCGTCGTCGTATTGTATGTTAAAAAAGTTCCGGTGTTGTCAGGGTCAATCAGGGCTACGTTAAAACCGTAGTTGGCATTTCCGCCGATGGTTACGCGATTGTTGTTATACGTCAGTCCCCAACGCGACAAGCGCGGCACACCGCTGGTATCGCTCGACAGATTTGAACTGGAAGTTTTCAAAGCCTTAACAAAATCTATCCGATTAGCCGGCGCGGTTGCTGCTTGTGTCGAATCTAACAGAGGATTCGACGCAACATTGCCGCGCAAGATGTTGAGTGCGGATTGAATACCACTCTCCGCCGCGCTATATGCCTGTTGGTCGGCGGTGGAATCAGAAACATTTGCCGTGTTCACTGACGTTTCCAGCAAAATACCGGCACACGCCACGAGCAACAGAAACGAGATGAGCAACACCATCACCAGTGCCGCGCCTTTTTCGCCATCTCTATTTTTCAATTTATCTTTTTCTATCTCTTCCATAAAATCTCCTATTCGTTCGCTAACAAACTCTTTAATACTGATTAACCATATAGTTTGAATTTCTCAAGGTTACGTCCGAGGTGAACTGCACCGTGCCGTCTGGCTGTCCCTGCACGGGGTCGAGAGTAACTGAAACATTTATTCTGACGCGCCCGGTGTTGGCGGTCGGAGTCGTAGCCTGCGTCGGTGTCGAATTACTTCCCGTATAATCAAAATATGTGAATGTAACATTGCTGATGCGGTTGACGACAACCGATGTCAGCGGCGTGTTCACGTTGATGCCGCGTGCGTCGTAGCGCACAATCGAATTGGTTGCCGCATCGAAAAAATAGGTAATGTCTTCGCCCGGGTCGTCGGTTGCCAAACTTGAAACTGTTTCGGTATTTTCGATGTTTCCGCGAAAATGTAATCTTTGCTGATTTGAATCAGCGGTAACAATTCCGTTGCTGGCACTTTTTGTATTAGGATCAACGACTATCCCATAACCGGCGTTGGAGATTTCGTGCGACATGACGTTGAGTGCGGCTTGTGCCGAAGTCAGCGCGTCGGTGCGTCGGCTTTCACGCGCCCGCGTGCCGAGGGCGCGTGAAAAAAGTTGCGTTGCCAAACCGAGCAAAACAAGCGTAATCGTCATTGCAATCAGCAATTCGACTAATGAAAATCCGGCGTTTCTATTTTTTTTAACTTTTTTCATTATGTTTAATCTTTTACTAATTTGCTCTGACGCGGCGCAGTGTTACCGTTGCCTGAATCGCCGCTTGCCAGCCCGAAGTCACTTGTTCGGGCGTTACCGATACTATTATTTCTTTTATCGTTGTCGTGGTTTCATTGGTAGATTGAGTACCGCTGGTAACCAAGTCGTTGTCAACGGCGATAGCAACCCGAAACCGATTGCCGTCCGCTGACGTAATAACCTGCACCGGTTTTGTCCCGCCTATTAAACTCGCATCAGTTATTCCGGGAGTGAATTTCGCGCTTCGGAGCAGTTCGGTTTGTTGCCGCAAAACCGCCAACGCCTGCGCTCGCACATTATTTCCGGCATTGTAATTGAGGGCGTAGGTAAAGGTAACGAAAACGGCGAGGAGCGCAACCAGCAATACAACCAATGCAATCGTTACTTCGATAAGTGAAAAACCTTTTTCACGCGGTCGGTCCGACAAATTGGAATCGAAAATTGTTTCTGCTACTTCTTTCATAAAATCTGCTTGTCAAATAAAAAATTTGGCTGGATAATCTATTATTTTACGCCGCGGCATCCGAAAAACAATTGCGGCGAGAAAAGTTTATGGGGCGATCCGAATGTCTGGATTGAGGTTGGAATTAACACTCACGTTTGAAACATTCGGATTTTGAAAAGTCGGCTGACTCGATCCGCCCGCGAGCATTGTTACCGTTCCCGACGGAGAAATGTAAATCACATCGGCGTTTGAAGCAGTGGCGTTGGCGGCGGTGCAATTACTTGTGCAGATGGTAAAAATTGGTGTAATGTTCTGTGGTGTCGGCGAAGTTCCGTCCTTTGCCGTTATTCGTCCATAGCGGTCAAAATTTATCGTTATCGGAAACACCAGCAAATTTCCGACGAGTCGAACAGTTGTTTGTCCAGCAAAATTTATCGTGCGCGTTTCATTCGCGTCGAGCGTTCCGTTTTGATTTGTGTCGGTTTTGACACTGAACGAAGTCGCGTTTAAAAGTTTTACTTCTGCTAAATCGGCAGTGTTCACTGCCCGTCTTTTTACTGAATCGAAACGGGCGCGTTCAAGATTTACCTTTAATTCACGGGCAATATTTTGTCTGTTAAATTGTGTCTTAGTGTTTCCGAAACTGATGAGCGCGAGGGTTACCAAGATCGCCGTAATGATTAGAACAATCATTAGCTCAACTAAAGAATATCCGCGCTCAGAATCAAAATTTTTCTTTTCCATTTT
>JANOXW010000336.1:0-6428 GCA_031418635.1 Acidobacteriota bacterium | reverse complement strand
CTCCTTGATTTCTAAACTATCCCAAAACCTTTATCCAAAGCCGCAATCAATTCATCAACATTATCCTTTGTCGAATTGAGCATCATTCCGGTTCTAATTACATTGCCGTAAAGTCCGCCTTTGCCGATCAGAACGCCTTGCTTTTTAGTTTCCTCAAAGACTTTTAAAACGGCTTGCGGATTCGGTTCTTTGGTTTTTCTGTCAACAACCAATTCGACTGCCTGCATTAAACCCATTCCGCGCACGTCGCCGATGATTTGATATTTCGCCTGCAATTCTTCGAGTTTTTCGCGCAAATATCCGCCGACGATTTTGGCGTTTGTTCGCAAGTTATCTTCTTCGATCATTTTGATTACAGCGAGTCCGGCGGTCATCGAAACGGGATTACCGCCGAAGGTCGCAAACGTAATGCCGGGGAATTTGTCGGCAACTGCGGCGGTCGCAATCGTCCAGCCGATTGGTGCGCCGTTGCCCATTCCTTTCGCGCTTGTCATAATGTCCGGCACGACATTCCACTGTTCGATGCCGAACCATTTATCACCCGTTCTGCCCCAACCTGTCTGTACTTCGTCCGCGATGCACAATCCACCGTGATTGCGGGCAATGCCGTAAGCAATTTCAAAATATTCCGGCGGCGGCACGATAAATCCGCCGACTCCAAGAATCGGTTCAGCCATAAACGCCGCGATTTCGCCCGTTGTCGTTGTTTGAATCAATTCTTCGATGTCGTTCGCGCAAGCCACGCCGCAGCTTGGATATTCCAATTTGAACGGACATCGGTAACAATACGGCGCGGCGGCGTGAACCATTCCCGCAACTTGCGCTCCGATTGGTCGCCAAGAAGCGTGTCCGACTGCCGACAGAGCAGTCGCGCTTCTGCCCGAATAACTGTGGCGCAAAACGACGATTTCGTTTCTGCCCGTCGCCATTTTCGCCGCCAAAATCGCCGTGTCATCGGCTTCCGTGCCGCTTGATGTGAAAAATGATTTTTTCAAATCACCCGGCGCAATCTCCGCCAGCTTTTCCGCCAAATCCGATTGCAAAGGATTTACATAAAGCCCCGAAGTATGCTGAATTTTATTTACTTGTTCGATGACCGCCGCGTTAATTTTCGGATTCGCGTGTCCGACGCTGACCGTCAAAACGCCACCGAAACAATCGAGATATTTATTTCCCGCCTCGTCCCAAACGTATTCGCCTTCGCCTTTAACGAGTGCGACGGGTTCTTGATAATAGGTTGCCACCGCCGGAAAAAGAAATTCCTTATGCTTTCGCACGGCTTCCGAAACTGTTATTTTTTGTTCTGTTGGATTCATAGTTTTAAGTTGCTTCGTCAATTACATCGTCAAAGATTTGGATAACATCTCTCGAACTGTGCAAGACGCGGTAAA
Source organism: Acidobacteriota bacterium (assembly GCA_031418635.1). GTDB lineage: Bacteria > Acidobacteriota > Blastocatellia > Pyrinomonadales > Pyrinomonadaceae. Next base: position 5,037 of record JANOXW010000336.1, on the reverse strand, counting down.
TTTCAACGCCGAAGTCGGTTTGAAAATAGAAAATGTTGTAGTTTTTGAAATAGAAAAGGCGTAAATCAACCATCAGGTCATGGCGAAATTTGCCGATTTTTGGATTGCCGGCAAGAAGCCTGAACTTTGATATTAATTCATCAATGGTTTTATCGGCGAAGTGTGCGCTATTCTCTGAAATATATGTCCAAGTTTCTTCTAAATCTACCTTCGCCTGCGTCGAGAGGTCAAACCTTGACATTTTGCTCACCTCTTATTTTAGCAAGTTTGGCGCGACCTGCTGTTTTTATTTCATCCGCAAGTTTTTCAAAATCTTCCTCATTTTGATAAGTCGTAGATTCGCCATTGCGAATCTGCTCAACGCCGAGCATAATTTCCCGACGTAGTTCGTTGCGGCGAATTTCTTTGAGCAAATCTTGCTCTTTAAGCAGACGCAGACTTTCACGAATAACTTCGCTGGCGGAATTATAAAGACCTGATTTGACCTTTTCGTTGACTAAATTTTCGAGTTCGGGCGTTAATGAAACATTCATAATTTTTAAAAATCTCCTTGCCAAAAAGAATATTCAAAATAACAAACTATGTCAATCTTTGTTATTTTCTTAAATCTAAAATGGCGAACCTTTGTCGTCTTTGCCCATCATCGCTTTTCTGACCAATGGAATCGGCGGACCGCCGTGGGATAAAAATTTATCGTGAAACAATTTCCAAGCGTTGCGCCCACCGCGTGAAGCTGTCCAATCTTCGCGGAGTTTTTTGATCATCAATTTGCCCATCGTGTAATTCAGATAAGCCGGATCATAAGTTCCGCGTTCGGCTTGTTGGTCGGCGTTGCCTTCGTCTTGAAAACCTTGCTCGATGAACATTTTTTTCGATTCTTCGACGGTCATTCCTTTGGTGTGCATCCCGATTGCCGACAGGAAGCGCACATTTCTGAGCAACGCTTCCTGCAATTGTCCGATGTGCAATTCCGAATCGTTTGCGCCCAAACCTGCGTCATACATCATCTCTTCGGTGTAATGCGCCCAACCTTCGGCAAAAGCGTAGCCGACAAAGACTTGTCCGAATTTCGATTTGTTGCGGTTGGAATGTAAAAATTGCAAAAAATGTCCGGGATAACCTTCGTGAACCGACGTAAAAAGCAAACTTCCTTTGCCCGGAATATAGGCTTCTTGTTTTTCTTTTGACCATTTCGGATCAGGCGGCGAAACGTAATAAACCGACGGCAGATTTATTTCATACGGACCGGGAATGTTGATATAGGCAAAATTTGAAGCCTTATACGACGGCGCGAGTCCGACTTTTAATTCCTCGGTGCCGGGAATTGAAACGATGTCTTTTTCAGTCAAAAATTTGCGTAAATCGGTCAGTTGTTTGGTTGCGGCTTCGACGACATCTTTGCCTTCGGCTTTGCTTGCCGAAGCCTTTACCATACATTCTTGCAAAGTTTTGCCGGGCGTATATTTTTCGCATTCGGCTTTAAGCGCATCGGTGGTTCTCTGCAAATCTTGTTTTCCTATTTCTTCGAGTTTTGCCAAATCAATCTCAACGCCTTCGGTCATTTTCAGCATTTTGCCAAAGGTTTCCGCACCGAGTGCAAAATCATCGGTCGCTGATTTTTCTTGTTCTTCAAGCCATTTATCAAATTCTTTGACGGCTTTAGTCGCCGCGTCGTTTGCCTCTTTGAAATCTTTTTGTGACTGTTCATCTTTCACCGATTCAAAGACTTTCGGCACATCTTTTTCATAAAAATCCGCCAAACCGCCGATTGATTGACGGGCGTTTTTAATCAGAGTTTTTGCCATCGGCATTTTCAGATTTGCCTTGATTTGTCCAACTGCTTTTGGAACAGATTTGGCGTAAGCCGTGTAAGATTTGATGCGCGTTTCAAGCGGCGCAAAAGGGCGCGAAACATAAACGTCAGGGTCAATCGAATCAGCATAAAACGCGGCATTTCTATGCGGTTGGTCGGCAACTTCGCGCCAGAAAAGGTCTTTATCAATCTGAGAAATGATATAATCGCGCTCAAATCTTTGATTTCCGTCCAATTGCTCATCCTTAAAAGCCGAAGCCTTATCGCGTTCCGAATGAAGTCGCGCAATCTCTTTTTTCAGTCCGTCTTCGCTCCAATCAGGCAATTTCCCGTCAAATTCGTGCTTGCCCTGATAAACCGCCATATCGGGATGGGCGATAAAATAATCATTCAAAAAGCCTTCGACGTATTTGTCCCAATTATTGTTCACAGTTGTCGCGTTGGTATTCGCCGTTTGATTCGACAGCGGCGCGTTTTGCGTCCGGCAACCTGCAAATATAATTGCCAAAACCAAAAATAAACTCACGGTATTTAAATTTGTTTTTTTCATAATATTTAATTGTTTTCGCAACTTTGTCATCTGATTCAAGCTATGCGCCGTTGATAAAATTGCGATTGTGTTTCATAAAAAGAAGTTTGATTAGAACAGAAAATGTAGGTTGTGTTAATTTATACGAGATGCGTGTAAAAATCAATGAAAACTTCCGCAAACTGCGATTAAATTGCCTTTCGGAAGCGAAAATTATTCTCGTCGGTTTTATAATGGGAGAAATATGAAATTCGGAACGCTATTATTTTTACTTTTTACGAGTTGTTTTTTCTTTCCGCCAACAACTCAAGCGCAAAAAATTAAGCAAGATGCACCTCAAATAAAAGTTGCCAACGACCAAAAGGGCGCGGATTTGGGCGCAAAAATTAATGCGGCAGACGCGGCTTGCGGGCTGAATAGCAGGTGTGAGATTTGGGTTTATGACGGCGGAAGTCGGGCGGCTAATACTATTTCAACACAGATTGTCGTCGGTTCATTTCACACTCTGAAATTTTTTCAAGGAACTTTTTACTGCAACTTCTTTACTCAAAGCGGAGTTATTTTGCTCAAGGACAATGCTAGTCTGATCGGTAGCGGTTGGAATACGGTCATTGTCGAAAATAATGATCCCGATGTGGAGAAATTTAATCCGGCGACGGGTTTGGTAACGGGTTCGCGGACGGCGAATTACCGGATCGTCGCGCCTTTTAATACGCAGTTTATCTGCACCAAAGAATCGCTCGCCAACACTTGCCGTTCCTCAAATCTGCACGTCCGCGATATTCAATTCAAAGGTGTTAGAAGCAATCAACACGACGGCGGCGTGGCGGGCGCAGTCGGGATGGGGAATTGTTACGGCTGTTCGATCCGGTTTTGCTGGTTTAATGAAGTAAGCGGTTATGCCGCCGTCTTCGGCGCAACTCCGGCGGGCATCGAAGCCGAAAACGGCGCGACATATAAATACGGCGGAGTAACCTATTATCCCGCCAATTTTGCCAAAGACGGATTTTTTACCGACAATTTAATAACCAATAATCAATCGCAGAATTTCGCGCTTATCACGGTTGAAAATATGCGCGTCGAAAGAAATATATTTCGTGAACCGGGCAAACGTCCTTATACAATTACGGGCGTTACAAATCCGGCGGGTGCGCCTATCGTCGTAACATTAAACGAAGCGCATCATTTTGCGGGCGGGAATCGGGTGCGGCTTTTGAATGTTACGGCAACCGGCAACGCGCCGACAATCAGCCCGACGACCGAATATATTGTCAGACCGGTAACGGGACAGCCAACCGAATTTTCTCTGGTCAGCCTTAAAAATACGGGAACGGCAAATGATCCGATTTACGTTACGCCCGTCAACGGCACAGGCACAGGCAGTTACGCGGTCAGCGTAAATTCTAAAACCGATTTTCGCGGAATATTTGTCGCGGGATTAGACGTTGAACCAAACGGGAATCCTTTTGAACGGGTAAATAATGTAACCATTGCGAATAATTTGTTTGATTTTCGCGTCTGCAACGGCGTAGCGACAGCCGCGATAGCCTATCAAATAACTGCCGCCGGAATCGCCAACGGCGGCGCAAACATTTCTAACAATACAATTTGGGGAAATGAAACGGGAACGGGAACTTTGAGTATCGGCATTTCGATTGCCACTCAATACACAACCGGCGCGACTATTTCCAACAACTTCATCAAAGGCGGCGGCGGAAATAATATCGGAATGCTGTTGTCCGGCGATAAATTAAGTGTCAACAACAACACTCTGGTTGATGCGGGCGGCGGCGGCAGCGGTTCACTACAAACGGGTTCTTTAACCAATTCTTCGGTTGTCAATACAAACATTCGCAATCCCACTTTCGGAGTTGCTTCGATCAGGGAACGAGGCGTTTCCAATCATAATTATTGGGCGAATAATTTTGTTAATTTCCACTATCACGACGTGGGTTCGACCATTACGAATTCCGTCTATAAAAATAATTATTGGGCGGGCGGAATCCCTTCGCAAACCGGATTTTATGAAACAAACGGCAGTAATGACAACATCTTCGACGGCAACACCACGCGCCCGACACTTATCTCAAACGATGCCTTCGGTCTAACAATTATCGGCGCGGGAAGCAAAGTCATCAGCCACAAATTCACCGATGGACGAACATTTACGCCGAATCTGAACAGAGCGAAAACACCATTCACAAACCCAAACTAATAAATAGACATTATTGGAAATAATAAACCTGCCCGCGAAAAAACGCGAAAAAACGCGAAAAAAAGAAGATAAAAAAAATGCAAATAATATTGTATTGATTTTGTTAGGCTGTATCACAATTGGTTTTTTTTATTTCGCGTTATTTCGCGTTATTTCGCGCCGAGGCTCACGATTACACGCAAGTGAACCAATTTTTGAGTAAAGCAGGAAATTTAGCACGTGTCATTTCAAATGAAGTCATGGTTTACGACGCTGTACGTCCACAAATGGAGCGCTTAAAAGGCATGGAGCGCGGCCAACTGCTGCTGCAAGCCAATAGTCGAGCGGCTTTACAGCGCATGTTAAAAGCGTGTATGCCGCAAATTCGTGCGTTGTCCATTACAGCAAAAATTCGTTGGAGTTTGGATATCGATCCACTGGAGTTTTGAGATTGTTTTTGCTATGCATGCCATACCTAACAAAAAAGAAAGTAAAATAGCG